>DASUIY010000001.1:0-5648 GCA_036279555.1 Solirubrobacterales bacterium
ACTCGCGCAGGCCTTCTCGCTCGACCGCACCGGTCACTCCGCCTGCGATTCGCGCCGCAGCCTCCTCATAGCCGAGGCGGCGCAGCCCGAGCCAGAGCAGCCAGGCCGAGTTGATCCAGGTCGGGCCGCGCCAGTAGCGCCGCACCGGCCCGCGGCTGCCGCCGGGCTCGTAGCTCGGCTCCGCGGCGGAGACAGAGGGCGGCGCGACCGGGGTCAGGAACCGGTTCTCGTCGAGCAGGTGCTCCTCGGCCAGGCGCCGGCCGATCGCCTCGGGCAGGTCGGGGAGGGCGAGCGGGGCCAGGGATGCCCAGGTGACGACGCCGGGCCGGGCGCCGCCCGGCTGGGCCTCGTCGAGGAAGAGCCCGCGATCCTCGTCCCAGAGCCGCTCGACGAGGGCCGGTGTCGCCGATGGGCGGCCCAGGGCCTGCAGGGAGAGCGACCAGAGCGTGTTGACCAGGGTCTCGCAGAGGACCGGCCCTCCTCTGTCGCGGATCCGGCGGGCGTCGAAGCCCAGCCGCCGGTTGCGGTGGACGAGCAGCGGGAAGCCGATCCGCGCGCAGGCCCGGCGGCCCCAGACGGGGTCGAACTTCGGCGAGGCGTCGAGCCCCGACTCGTCGGGCTGGACGATCCAGAGGAGGCCGTCCCCCTCGAGGTCGCGGTTGGCGGCGAGCCAGTCGGCCTGGGCGGCGATCCGCGGTTCGGCGCGCGGGTCGCCGACGGCGATCTGCCAGGCCCAGGCGAGCAGCGGCGGCTGGATCGTCCCGGTCTGGAAGGAGCGGGGCGAGGCGACGTTGTAGAAGGGCAGCCGGGAAAGCGCTACCGGCCCCTCCCAGAAGATCGTGTGGCCGATGAAGCCGTCGTCCCGCTGGGCGGCGAGCAGGGTCTCCAGCTCGGTTCGCGAGCGCCCCGGCTCGAAGCGCCGCCGGACGATCGCCGCGAAGCACGAGTCCCAGTACCACTGCCACGGATAGCGGCTCGGGCTCGGCTGCGTATAGCCGAACGGCACCCCCTCGCGCTCCCCCTCCACCCAGTTCGAGCGCAGCACCCGCTCCGCGATCTCAACCGCCGACGGGCCTATTCCGGCCGAATATCGGCCGGAATAGGCCCGTCGGCGGGGAGTCATCGGGCTGTGCGGCGCATTTCGCGCAGCGCCCAGGCGCCGAGGACGAGGAGGAGGCCGAGGAGGGCGACGACGCCCGGCCAGGTGCCCGCCCAGGTGACGGTGCCGACGAACCCCTGCCTCGCGGCTTCGATCACTTCCGTGACCGGGTTCACTTCGGCGACGGTGCGCAGCCACGGCTGCAGCAGCGCCAGCGGCGCGTACGCCGTGGTGGCGAAGACCAGCGCCATCATCCCCGCCTGCATCAGCGGCGCCGCTGACTGGCTCTTGAAGCGCAGCGCCAGCGCCGAGCCCCAGCAGGCCGCCACTGCGGCCATCGCCGCGACCATCAGGTAGGTGACGAAGAGGCCATCGATGCCCGGCCAGCCGGCACCGAGGGGCAGGGCGATCGCGAAGACGAAGCTGGCCGGGATCAGCGCCCGGGCGCTGGCGGAGAGGACCGTGCCTGCGAGCAGGACCCAGCGTGGGGCAGGGGAGACGAGAAGCCGGTCGACCCAGCCCTGCTCCATGTCGCGGGCGAGGTTGACGCCGGCGGCGGCGCCGGTGAAGCCGGCGCCCTGGAGCATGCTGACCGGGACGACGAAGCTCTCGTATGCCCCCACTTCGAACCCGTTCAGCTGCGTGAGCGCGCCGAAGACGCCGTTGAGGCCGAGGAAGAAGATCGTCGGCGCCAGCACCCCCGGGATCGCCGCCCCCGGCACGCGCAGCAGCTCGTTCCTCGCGCGCGCCATCAGCGCCGCGATCGTCGCCAGGTTCGCTCGCCATTCCGGCAGTGAGGCGGCCCGGTCCATCAGCCAACCTTCAGCCTGTGCCGGAGCGCGCGGGCGCTGAGCACGAGGCTCAGCACGACGATCCCGGCGATCGCCGCCAGCGCGTAGATCAGGTCGCTGGCGTCGATGTCGGCGATGATCGGGTTGCGGATCCCTTCCGCGATGAAGCTGAACGGGTTGTATTCGGCGATCGCCTTCGCCGGCTGGATCATCAGGTCGAGGGGGAAGAAGGCGGAGGAGAGGAAGAGGACGACCAGGACGAGAGGGAAGAGGCCCTGGACGACGCTGGAGCTGCCGGTCCGCAGCGCGATCGCGGCGCCGATGCCGCCGACCGCCATCGCCGTCGCCGTGACCAGCACGACCGCGATCAGCGCCCCGGCGACGCCGCTGTGGATTTCGGCGCCGAAGAGGAGCCCGATCGCGAGGAACCAGAGGGCGGAGAAGAGGCCCAGCGCCGCCGTCCCGGCCAGGCGGCCGAGCACGATCGTGAAGCGGGGGATCGGGGCGGCGAAGAGGCGGTCGGTGAAGCCCATCTCGATGTCGACCGCGAAGGCGATCCCGCCGCTGTTGCCGGCCAGCATCAGCGACTGCATCATCGCCCCGGCAAGCATGAACTGGAGAAAGCCCTGTACGGGTGGGAAGCCGGGGAGGTCGACGGCCGAGCCCGCGCCGCCGGTCTGGACCGCCAGCAGCAGGGTGGGGAAGACGAGGATCGGCGCCATCAGCTGCGGGCGGCGGAAGGTCTGGCGGATCGAGCGCATCCCGAGGGCCCGTACGACACGCAGGTTGGTAGCCATCCCGCTCATAGGAGAACCTCTTGTTCGCGCCCCAATCGCCACGGATTCGAACAACCGGCGATCACCGTGACGATTGGGGCGCTCACGTTGCGACCGCGTCCTGTTCGGCCTCGTTCTCCTTCTCCAGGTGGTAGCCGGTCTTGGCGACGAAGACGTCGTCGAGGGTTGGGCGGACCAGCTCCAGCGACTCGACCCCGATCCCGGCCTCGTCGAGGGCCCGCACCGTGCGGGGGATGTCCGCCGCGCCGTTCGCGACCTCGACCAGCACCGTCCTGGCGTCGGTCGGAGGCAGCAGCCTGCCGATGCGCGCGCAGACCTCCTCGGCCTCGGCGATCGAGCCCTCGGCGAGCTGCAGCTGGATGTGGGGGTTGCCGATTTCGGCCTTGAGCGACTCCGGCGTGCCTTCGGCGACGATCCGGCCGCCGTCGATGATGCCGACGTTGTCGGCGAGCTGGTCGGCCTCCTCCAGGTACTGGGTGGTGAGGAAGACGGTCGTCCCTTCGTCGTTCAGCTGCCGCACCTCCTCCCAGATCGTCTTGCGGCTGACCGGGTCCAGGCCGGTGGTCGGCTCGTCCAGGAAGAGCACGCGGGGTTCGTGCACCAGCGCCGCGGCCAGGTCGAGGCGCCGCTTCATCCCGCCCGAGTAGGAGCCGACGCGGCGGTCGGCCGCCGCGGCCAGGTCGACCCGCTCCAGAAGGTCGTCGGCACGCCGCCGCCCCTCGGCGGTGGGCAGGCCCTGCAGGGTCGCCTGCAGCCGTATCAGCTCGCGCCCGGTCATCAGCGGGTCGAGCGCCGCCTCCTGGAGGGCGACGCCGATCGAGGCGCGCACGGCGCGCGGCTCGCCGACCACGTCGTGGCCCGCCACGGTGGCCCGCCCGCCGGTCGGCAGCAGCAGCGTGGTCAGCATCCGCACCGTCGTCGTCTTGCCGGCCCCGTTGGGGCCAAGGAAGCCGTAGATCTCGCCCTCGCCGACCTCGAGGTCGACGCCCTGGACCGCCTTTACCTCGTCGAAGGCCCGTTCTAGTCCCTCGACGACGATCGCCCGCATCGGACTAGGCCCCAGTCGGTTCGGCCTGCGCCAGCGGCGGCCGAGCGTCGACCCAGCGGCGGCCGCTGGCCCGCTCGAGCGCCTCGGCCGCGTCGAGGAGCAGCGCGTCCGCGCCCCAGGCTCCCTGCAGCTGGAGCGCGATCGGAAGGCCCTCCGAGCCGAGGCCCACCGGCACGCTGATCGCCGGGATGCCCGTCAGGTTGGCAAGGGCGGCCCCGCGCACGTTCGCCTGATCGGCCGTCTGCGTGCCCGAAGGGAGCTCGACCAGCGGCGCCTCCAGGGGTGGGGCGACCGCGGGAATCGTCGGCCAGGCGATCACGTCGACCTCCTCGAAGAGGGCCGCCAGGCGCCGCCGCATCAGGGTGCGGATGCGCCCGGCCTGGGCGATCGCCGCGGCCGGCAGCAGCATCCGGTACTTGAGGAAGCCGCGGTTGACCGGGCTGATGCCGGGGTCGAGGTCGTTGAGCTTCTCAGGGGAGACGCCGCCGAGGCTCTCCCCGTTGATGATCAGGATCGCGGCCAGCGTCGCCGCGTCGAGGTCGGCCAGCTCGATCTCGCGGATCTCGCCGCCGGTCTCGGCGCGCAGCGCCTCGATCGCCGCCTCGCAGGCCTGGCCGACCTCGGGCGTCACGTCCTCGGAGACCGTGTCGCGGACGACGCCGATCCGCAGGCGGGCGGCGTCGCCGGCGGGGAGCTTCTCGCCGAAGAGAACAGACCCGAGCAGGCGGCAGTCGGCGGCGTCCGCGCAGAGCGGGCCGGAGACGATCAGCGTCGTCACCGCCTCCATGTGGTGGCCGGCCATCGCCGAGCGGCCGAAGGTCGGCTTCAGCCCGGTCAGCCCGCAGTAGGCGGCGGGGAAGCGAACGGAGCCGAGCCCGTCGGCGCCGACGGCGCCGGCGACGAGCCGCGCCGCGGTCGCCGCGGCCGGCCCGCTCGAGGACCCCCCGGGGCAGCGCTCGGTGTCCCAGGGGTTGCGGGCGGCGCCGTAGACGGAGACGTTGCCGGTGCTCCCCGAGCCGAGCTCGTGCATGTTGCCGACGCCGACGACGACGGCGCCCGCCTCGCGCAGGGCGCGGTAGGGGCCGGACTCGCCGGGGGCGGTCGGGGCGAGCAGTTCGGCGGCACCGAAGCGCTGCGCCCGCCAGGGCAGCGGCCACTCGTCCTTGATCACGACCGGGACGCCGCGCAGCGGCCCGTCGGGCGCCTCGGCCAGCATCGCCCGCGAGCGCTCCGGGAAGGTCGCGACGACGGCGTTGATCGCCGGGTTGCGCTCCTCGATCCTCGCCAGCGTCGCGTCGAGCAGCTCGGCCGCGTCGGCTTCTCCCGCGGCGATCGCGGTGGCCTGCCCGCGCAGGGAGAGGTCGAGGCCGCTCATGCTAGAGCCTTCTGTTCGCGCCCCGATCGCCACGGATTCGAACACCCGGCGATCACCGTGACGATCGGGGCGCTCACTGCGGGGCCCGAGAGAGGTCGGGATCGCGCTCGGGCTCGAGGTCGCCGAGGTCGAGGGAGAGCAGGGCGCGGATCGCGGGCCAGAACATCTGGTGCGCGGCGCTCATCACCGCGAGATCGACCTCGTCGGCTTCGATCTGCAGGGATGCGAGGCCGGCGGGTATGAACTGCTCTGCTCGATCCGCGGCCTCCATTCCGGGAGGCAACCCTACAGAGGCGGGATGGCCGGGATCATGCAAGCGCTCCCTCAGCGGCGCATCCCTCCGCGCCGGTGGGCAGAATCGTGGCCGCAACCCTGATCGCGACACCGGGTTTGCAGCATGAGATCGTGCGACTAGCAGCCAAAAACGGACCGGGCTCGCGTACGCCAATGGCGCTCGCCCTCGCCGCGCTGCTCGCCGCGCTGGTCGTGGTCGCCTGGCCGGGGGCCGCCGAGTCCGCGCCGCTGCGCGTCGTCGTCC
>DASUIY010000002.1:0-2192 GCA_036279555.1 Solirubrobacterales bacterium
CGCGAGGAAGCGGTCGCGCGCGGCCTGCTGCTGACGGAGAACTACAACTACCTCTTCATGGACTCGACGCGACGGGGTCTCGACCTCTTCCGCTCGGGGCAGCTCGGCGAGGCGGTCAACCTCGACGTCTCGATGGGCGTCGGGCTGGGCCGGGCGGCCTACGGAGACCCCGACATACGCCACTTCGCCCACGACATGCCCGGCGGCGCCCTGCGCAACTTCGCCAGCCACCCGGCCTCGATCGTGACCGCGGTGCTCGAGGAGTGGAGCTCGCTTGCCGTGAGCCAGCGCCAGCTCCAGGCCGGCATGCCGGGCAACGACGAGCTGCGCGCCCTCGTCGGCGACGATCGCGTCTCGGCGACGCTCTCGATCACGACCCGCTCGCAGCCCTCGCAGTTCACCTGGCTGCTGCGCTGCAGCGAGGGGACGCTCGAATGCGACGTCTTCGGCCAGCGCCTTCAGGTCATAGCCGGCGGCTCGCCGCTCTCCAAGCTCAGCGGCGAAGTACGGCAGGGCCTGGGCCGTCTCGGGGCGGCGGCGGCCCAGGTCAGTCGCGCGGCGACCGACCGCCACTCCTACTTCGAGGGCTTTGCGCGCCTGCTGGACGATTTCTACGCCGCCGTCGCGGGCGGTCTCCCGTCGCCGATATCGCTCGCCCAGATGGATGCGACCAACAGGCTGGTCGAGGGGCTGTTCGACGAGGAGCGTCAGGTTTGAAGGCGCTCGTAACCGGCGGCGGCGGCTTTCTCGGACGGCACCTGGTCGCCGAGCTGGAGGCGCGCGGCGACTCGGTGACCGCGATGATGCGGCCCTCGAGCGCGGCCCGGCGCGAGTCCAGCGAGGGTGTGCTGGCGTGCGACCTGAGGCGCCCGCCGGAGGGCTTTGCGGCTTCGCTGGCCGAGTTCGATGCGATCTACCACCTGGTCGCCGCCGCCGGCTCCGGCTGGCGGGAGGCGTTCGAGAGCAACGTGGCGGCGACCGAGAACCTGCTCGACGCCCTCGCCGCTGCCGGCTGGCGCGGCCGCTTCGTCCACGTCTCCAGCTTCGCCGTCTACGGCACGAACCAGCTCTCCCGCGGGGCCACGCTCGACGAGTCGGCTCCGCTGGAGCCCGAGCCGGGAAGGCGCGACGACTACGCCTGGACGAAGCTGCTGCAGGAGCGCCTCGTCCGCGATCGTCTCGGGGCGATGGACGGGGTCGAGCTGGTCGTCGTCCGCCCGGGTGCGATCTACGCCAGGGAGCGGCGCTTCCAGTACCGCCTCGGCCGCCCCCTCGGGGAGCACGCCGTCCTCATGCTCGGGGGCGGCATCCCGATGCCGCTCAACTACGTCGAGAACACCGCCTCGCTGCTCGCCGAGTGCGGCCACAACCCCGCGGCGGCGGGGGAGACCTTCAACGCCGTCGACCCCTCGCCGCCGACACAGCGCGCCTACCTGAGCGCCTGGCGCGAGGCGGACCCCCAGCTGAAGGTCATCCCCTTTCCGCTCTGGGCCTACCGCCTCATCGCCCGCGGCCTGGAGCTGGCGGAAACGCGCAGCGGGGGCCGCACGGCCCCGCCGGCGTTCCTGCAGCCCTACGTGATGGAACCGAGCCTGAAGCGCCTGCGCTATGACGTCTCGCGCGCGACCGCGCTGCTCGGCTGGGAGCCGCCGGTCTCCGCCGAGGAGGCATTGCGGCGGACGTTCCCCAGCAGCGAGTCGAACACGCCGGTCAGCCGGCGCGACTCCAGCTCCCAGTTGTAGCTCTCGCGGACCAGCTCCGGGCCCTTCAGGCTCATCGCCCGCTGGCGCTCGGGGTCCGCGAGCAGGCCGCCCAGCGCCTCGGCGAAAGCGGCGGTGTCGCCCGCGGGGACGAGCTCGGCCACGTCGTGGCCCTCGGTGAACAGGCGCGTCGTCGGGTGGTCGCTGGCGACGAACGGGACTCCGGCAGCCATGTACTCGAAGATGCGGATCGGGATCCGCGAGGCGTAGTTGACCCCCGAGGGGTAGAGCACGAAGCCGATCCGGGAGCGCGCCATCAGCTCCTTCATCTCGGTGAAGGGGCGGTTGTAGCGCAGGTCGAAGTCCTCGCGCACGCCCGCCTCGCCCAGCAGCCGCTCGAGCAGCTCCCGGTCCGCCTCGCCGCAGTTGCGAACCACCGTCAGCCAGCGCACCGGCTTGCCCTGTCGCTCCTTCAGCAGGCGCGCCGTCTCG
>DASUIY010000003.1:0-2819 GCA_036279555.1 Solirubrobacterales bacterium
CCCGGGCGCCCTAGCCCTCGCGACCTACCGCGACCTCTGGGCCGGACCGATCACAGAGCTAAACCCGCCTCTGCGGTTCTTGCAGCCTCAGCAGCGGGTTGAGCTTTCGGTGTCCGATGCGGAGAAGCTGGGATTGAGCGCTGGAGAAGAGGTCTTGGTCTCCCAAAACGGCACGAGCTTGCGGGCCCGGGTCGCGATTCGGGAGCGGGTGCCCGAGGGGGTCTGCTTCCTGCTGGAGGGCGTCGCCGAGGGGAACGCGAACGCGCTGCTGAACGGCGCCCCCGTCAGCGTCCAGATCGAGAAGACTGCCGCCTCCTGATGCTGCCCCTCGCAGACACCCAGCTCGTCGAAGCGACCTGGATCATGGTCGTCAAGAGCCTCGTCATTTTCGGCGTGATCTTCGCGATCCTGCCGCTGATGACCGTGCTCGAGCGCAAGCTGATCGGCCGCTTCCAGCATCGATACGGACCGAACCGGGTCGGCCCCTTCGGCATCCTGCAGCCGCTCGCCGACGTCGGCAAGCTGCTCTCCAAGGAGGCTTTCCGGCCGGCGAACGCGATCCCCACCCTGTTCATCCTCGGCCCGCTGCTGCCGGTCCTCTCGGGGGTCCTGGCGCTGGCGATCATCCCCTGGGGCGATGTGCAGGACGGTGTCGGCCTCTACGGGATCGACGTGCCGATCGGCATCCTCTACTTCTTCGCCGTCGGCTCGATCGCCTTCTACGGCCTGCTGCTCGGCGGCTGGTCCTCGGGCTCGAAGTACAGCCTGCTCGGGGCGATGCGCGGCGCGGCGCAGCTGATCTCCTACGAGGTCGCGATGGGCCTGGCCCTGCTCGGCGTGATCATGATGGGCGGCTCGCTCTCGCTGGTCGACATCGTCCACGCCCAGGGCGCGATGTGGTTCGTCGTCCCCCAGCTCGTCGGCTTCCTGATCTTCATGCTGGCCGGCTTCGCCGAGACCAACCGAACCCCGTTCGACATGCCCGAGGCCGACGCCGAACTCGTCCAGGGATTCATGACCGAGTACGGCGGCATGCGCTTCGGCAGCTTCCTGCTGGTCGAGTACATGGAGATCATCGTCGTCTCCGGGGTCGCCGCCGCGATGTTCCTCGGCGGCTGGATGGGGCCCGGCCCCAGCTTCCTCGACCCGATCTGGATGCTGGCCAAGATGCTCGGCCTGGTCCTGCTCTTCATCTGGGTGCGGGCGACCCTGCCCCGGCTGCGCTACGACCAGCTGATGAGCCTGGGCTGGAAGGTGCTGCTGCCGCTGGCGACCCTCAACGCCCTCGTCACCGCGGTCCTGGTGGTGACGACATGACCGAGTTCCCCTACCTCAAGGACGGCGACGTGGTCGAGGTCCAGCGCGGGCCAGAGCCGGGCGGGGTCGGCGGCGCCTACCGCGCCTTCGGCGAGACGCTGCGCGGGCTGAAGACGACGATGGCGCGCCTGATCGAGGGCCCGCTGACGATCCAGTACCCCGAGGAGAAGACCCCCGTCTACCCGCGCTTCCGCGGGCGCCACAAGCTGCATAAGTTCGAGGACACGGGGCTGGAGAAGTGCGTCGGCTGCTCGCTCTGCGCCGCCGCCTGCCCGGCCGACTGCATCCGCGTCGTCGCCGCCGAGAACATCCCCGGCGAGCGGGTCTCGGCCGGCGAGCGCTACGCCGCCGTGTACGAGATCAACCTCTCTCGCTGCATCTTCTGCGGCTACTGCGAGATCGCCTGCCCCTTCGACGCGATCACGATGGGCCACGACTACGAGATGGCCGACTACGACCGCTCGGACCTGATCTTCACCAAGGAGATGCTGCTGGCCGAGCCGATCGAGCGCACGCCGCTACGGGCGGAGGGCGAGTGATGCCCTCGCTAGGGATCCGGCCGGACCAGCACCGTGTCCACGACCTCGATGACCTCGTCCACCGGCAGGTCGGCGCGGTCGGCGTGTTCCCGGATCGCCTCGGGGCTGGTCGCCTGGTAGATGCAGACCGTGCCGACCGACCCGCTGCCCTCGTCGAGGACGTAGCTGCGGATCCAGCGGATGTCGTCGGACATCTCCTCGTCTCCGACCTGCCGGGACCGCTCCGCCGCCACCTCGAGGTCGCCGCCGGACTTCCAGCCACTGCGTCGCAGAATCGCGTACGTGTTCACAGGGACTCCGTTTCTCCCCCACCTGTCGCGTACAGGTCCATACAACCACTGCCCATGGGCGCCGTCAACGCAACCGAGGGAGCAAGGTAGATGGAAGCGGTGCTCTTCTTCGCGGCGGCGCTCGGCGCCCTCGGCGGCGCGATCGGCGTAGTCGCCCTCCGCAACCCCTTCTACGGCGTCCTCGCCCTGATCGTCCACCTCTTCTCCCTGGCCGTCCTCTTCCTCCTCCTCAGCGCCGCCTTCGTAGCCGCCGCGCAAGTAGTGGTCTACGCCGGCGCCGTGATGGTCCTCTACGTCTTCGTGGTGGCCTACGTGGGCGGCGACACCGAACCCGCCCGTGACCCGATCCCTGGCCAAAAGCTCCTAGCCCCCCTCATGGGAGCAGCCCTGTTCATAGAGCTGTCCCTCGCCGTCCTAGGCTCCTCGCTCACCGCCCTCGGCACCGAGGGCACCGACGTCGGCGCCGGCTTCGGCAACCCCGCCGCAATCGGCAAGCTCCTCCTAGAAGACTTCCTGCTCGCCTTCGAGGCCTCCTCGATCCTGCTCCTCCTCGCAGCGGTAGGAGCGGTGGTCCTAGCTGGCAAACGAAGCGAGCCTACGCTCGGGGAGAGCAAGGGAGCCGCGGGGGGGTCCTCAGAACACTCCAGCGAGGCTCCCGCCGAGCGTTCTGAGG
>DASUIY010000004.1:0-4743 GCA_036279555.1 Solirubrobacterales bacterium
ATTAGCGCGGCGACTTGTCAGGCGGTGGGGCCGACGCCCCTTCCAACCCCGTTACGCGATTTAAGCCGTGACCGCGGCCGCCGGGATCAGCTCCCGCGACTCCAGGTACTCGATCAGCTTCTGCGCCGACTCCTCGGCCGTTTCGCTTTCGGTGTCGCAGATGACCTCGGCGTTGTCGGGCGCCTCGTAGGGGTCCGACACGCCCGTGAATTCCTTGATCTCACCGGCGAAGGCTTTCGCGTAGAGACCCTTGACGTCGCGCTCGGCGCAGGTGTCCACGGAGGCCTTGACGTAAACCTCGATGAAGCGATCGCCCATCAGCTCGCGCGCCTCGTTGCGAATCGCCGCGTAGGGGGAGATCGCCGCGGTGATCACCGGCACGCCGTTGCGGCTGAGCAGGTCGGCGACGAAGGCGATCCGCCGGATGTTGGTGTCGCGGTCCTCCTTGGAGAAGCCGAGCCCCTTGGAGAGGTTTTCGCGCACGACGTCGCCGTCGAGGATCTCCAGCTTCGAGCCGCGCTCGCGCAGGTGGCCCTCCAGCAGCCGTGAAATCGTCGTCTTGCCGGCACCGGAAAGCCCGGTGAACCAGAGGGTGAAGCCTTTCTCGCCAGCCATGCTCTTTCAGTCCTCCTTGTAAGCGTCGATCAGGATGTCGGCGACCTCGTCGCGGGAGAACTCGTGCGGCGGCCTTTCGCCGTTGCCGAGCATCTCGCGGACCTTGGTTCCCGAAAGGAACAGGTGCGCCTCTTGGTCGTGCGGGCAGGTCTTGTTGGAGGCAAGCCCCTCGCACTCGTTGCACCAGAAGGTGTGCTCGAACATCAGCGGCTCGATCCCAAGCTCGTCGACGTCGATCGTGTCGAAGATCTTCTGCGCGTCGTAGGTGCCGTAGTAGTCGCCGGCGCCAGCGTGGTCGCGGCCGACGATGAAGTGCGTGGCGCCGTAGTTGCGCCGGACGATCGCGTGCAGGACCGCCTCGCGGGGGCCGGCGTAGTGCATCTTCGCCGGCTTCACGCCCAGCACCACCCGGTCGTTCGGGTAGTAGTTCTCCATCAGCACCTCGTAGCAGCGCATCCGCACGTCGGCGGGGATGTCGCCGGCCTTGGTCTTGCCGATCAGCGGGTGGATGAAGAGCCCGTCGCAGGTCTCCAGCGCCGCCTTGGTCAGGTACTCGTGGGCGCGGTGGATCGGGTTGCGGGTCTGGAAGGCGACGATCTTCTTCCAGCCGCGCGCCTCGAAGTCGGCCTTGTGCTCCGCCGGCGTCTTGTAGCGGCGCATGAACGCCTCCTCGTGATCCGGCAGGGCGTCGACCTCGATCGGGCCGGCGATGCAGCGGTTGCCCTCCTCGTAGATCGCGGCGACCCCAGGGTGAGCCTCGTCGGTCGTGCCGTAGACCTTCTCCGCCTCCTCGCGCACGTCGCGCTCGAAGATCTCCTCGACCCGGATCCGGCCCAGCGGCTTGCCTTCGTCGCTGGAGAGCGAGACGACGTCGCCGGCCTCGCACTGCAGGTCAGTCGCCAGGGTGATCGGGATCGGCCAGTACTGGCCGTCGGCGGTCCGCATCTCGTCGCAGACGCACTGCCAGTCGGCCGAGCCCTGGAAGCCGGTCAGCGGCGCGAAGCCGCCGTTCCCGATCATCTCGAAGTCGGCCGTGTGGCGCTCGGAAAGTGTCAGGGAAAGCTCAGTCATCGTCTCGCTCATGCGTTGAATCTCACCAATCGGTTGGGGGAGGTTACGGAGGGGTCTTATCTCAGGCGCCTAGGGCGCTAGTTGATCCCGCACTCGGACTTTTCGAGACCCGCCCAGCGGCCGTCGCGGGGCGAACCGCCCGCCTCGACCGGCTTGGTGCAGTGCGTGCAGCCGATCGAGGGGTAGCCGCGATCGTGGAGCGGGTTGTACGGGAGGTCGTGCTCATGGATGTAATTCCAGACGTCGCGCTCGGACCAGTCCGCAAGCGGGTTGAGCTTCCAGAGCTCGAAGCGCTTGTCCCAGCCGAACTTGGGGGTCTTGGCGCGGCTGGCCGAGTCCGCGCGGCGGACGCCGGCGAGCCAGCAGTCTACGGAAGAGAGCGCCCTGCGCATCGGCTCGACCTTGCGCAAACCGCAGCAGGCGTCGGGATCGCGGTTCCAGAGCTCGTCGCCGTGCTTGGCGGCCTGCTCCTCCAGCGTCAGGTTGTGGAAGCGGTCGAACTCGACGCCGAGCGAAGCGGCGAGGCGGTCGCGCGTCTCGTAGGTCTCAGGGAAGAGCACGTCGGTGTCGAGGTAGAAGAAGCGCGCCTGGGGGTTCACCTTGCTCGCCAGGTGAGCCGTGACCGAGCTGGTTTTCTGAAACGAGCAGGCGATGTAATGGCTCTCGCCGAAGGTCTCGAACATCCACTCGATCGCCTGCTCGGCGCTGCGGTCCTCGAGGTCGGCGGCGATCGCCTCCGGGTCGGAGATGCTGGGCTGGGCGGCGACCGGGTTCATATCGCGCACTCGCCCTCGCCCCTCTCGACCTTGTAGGGGCTCGACCGGTTCCAGTCGATGAACTGCTGCATCGTCTCGAGGCTGAACTCCGCGGGCAGCGTCAGGTCCTTGACAGCTTCTTCGAAGCGGGCGGCGCCGATCCGCTCGGCAAAGGGGTTGAACTCCTCGCCCGCACCGGAGCGCTCCGCCTCGTAGAGGCGCACCCAGCGCTCGACCGCCTCGGGCACCCGCTTGGCGGGGATGCGGGACTTGAGCCGCGTGCCGAAGACGACCTCGCCGCCCTCGTAGTTGCCGCCGATGTGCGGGATGTAGGCCGGGACTTGGCGGTCTCCCACCTTCAGCGAGGCGCCGTAGAAGCCGATGTTGGCGATGTGGTGCTGGCTGCAGCCGTTCGGGCAGCCGCTCATCTTCACGTGGATCTTGCGGGTCAGCCCGTCGGTGATCTCCATCTCCTCGAGCCGCTCCTTGATCGCCTGGTTGAGGCCCATCGAGCTGGTGATGCCCATCTTGCAGCTGTCGGTGCCGGGGCAGCTGACCACGTCGGTGATCTCACGGGCGCCGGCCTCGCCGAGGCCGAGCTCGGTCAGCCGCTGCCAGACGTCGTAGAGCGCCTCGTCGCGGACCCAGCGCAGGACCAGGTTCTGCTGCACGGTGCTGCGCGCGTAGCCGCCGGTGTACTCGCGCATGATCGCGGCCAGGCCGCGGAACTGCTCCGGGGTCAGGTCGCCGCGGTAGATCTTCACCTCGACCGCGGAGAAGCCCTCCTGGCGCTGGGCCTGGACGTTGCCTTCGACGAAACGGTCGAACTCGGTGTGGTCGCCGTTGGGCGAGGCGGCGGCCGGCGGCGGCGCGGGCGCGTTCGCCTCCTCGTCGTCGTCGAAGCGCAGGCGCTCGACGTCGAAGTCGCGCTCGGCCACCCACTCGCCTTCGAGCTCCGCGTCGACCTGCTCGCGGAAGGCCTCGATGCCGATCTTGTCGACCAGAACCTTGATCCGGGCGCGGGCGCGATTGACGCGCAGCCACTCCTGGCGGTCGAAGATGCGCAGCGCGGCCTCGGTGACCTTGAGGTAGTCGCCGTTGTCGGCCTCGACAAACTCGTAGAGCGTCGGCGCGATGCGAGGCATGATCGAGGTGCCGCCGCCGACGCGGATCTCGAAGCCCTTGACCCCGTCGCGTTCGCGCGAGAGGAAGGCGATGTCGTGGATGCCGGCGATGGCGCGGTCCTCGTCGGAGCCGCTGAAGGAGGTCTTGATCTTGCGCGGCATCAGCTGCGTCGTCGGGTGACGGACGAAGTAGCGGGCGTAGGCGCCGGCGTAGGGCGTCGGGTCGAAGATCTCGTCGGGCGCGATACCGGCCCAGGGATCGCCGGTGACGTTGCGCACCGTGTTGCCGCAACCCTCGCGGGAGGAGAGGCCGACCGCCGAGATTTCGCGGATCAGCGACTCCATGTCGCGCAGCGGCACGTGGTGGATCTGGATGTTCTGCCGCGTCGTGATGTGGCCCTTCTCGAGCGGGGCCCACTTCTCGACCACGTCGGCAAAGGCCTCCATCTGCTCGGGGGTGACGCCGCCGAAGGGCAGCTTCACCCGCACCATCTGCACGTCGGGCTGGCGCTGGCCGTAGACGCCCTGTTTGAGGCGGAAGCCGATGAACTCGTCTTCCGGCATCTTGCCGGCGAGGAACTCCTCGGCTTCGTTGTCGAAGTCGTCGAACTCGCGCTCGATGATCGGGATGATGTGCCCCGGGACGTTCTCGTAGCGCTCGGGGTTCTCGAGGGTGCCGGTGCGCCCCTTGCCCCGCTGCTCCTTCTGCTGGTCGACCGCTACCTCCACCCTGTGGAAAATAGCAAAACCTGACAGGGATTAGGGTATTTAATCCCGGCTAGCTCGGAGGAAGGCGCTTCCGGGCGTGGAGGATCTCCGCCGCCTCGCCAGACTCGGCCACCCTGGCCCCCTCCGGCTCGAGCGGCAAACCTGCCTCGGACCAGCCGACGATCCCCTCGCTCAGCTTCACCGCATCGAACCCTTCGGCAGCAAGCGCCTCGGCAGCCATCGTCGAGCGATTACCGCCCCGGCAGTAGAGAACGACCGCCCGATCCTTGTCGAGCTCCCCCACCCGCCCGGCCAGCTCGGCCAGCGGCAAATGCGAAGCCCCCTTGATCCGCCCCGCATCCCACTCATGCCCAGCCCGCACATCGACCAACTGCGCCCCGTCCTCAACAAGCTTCCGCGCGTCCTCGCGCGAAACCTCTTTCGCTCCGTCGCTCATAACCCGGAATCTA
>DASUIY010000005.1:0-5594 GCA_036279555.1 Solirubrobacterales bacterium
AACCGCCGCTTCTTCGACTGCTCCGACAGTGGCCCGGAGAGCATCCAGGCGTTCGACCTGCGCGACGTCTGAGTGGGGTAATCACGACATCGTTCCGTGTAGAATCGCGGCATGACAGAGACTTCCGCAGTGGCAGAGGCAGAGAAGCTGGTGGCTGAGGCTGCCGGCGACACCGGCGGTGCATCCGAGGGGCCGAAGTTCACCCTCGAGCTGAACCAGGACCAGAAGGACATCCGCGAGTGGGTGCACGGGTTCGCCGAGGGGGTCGTCCGTCCCGCCGCGGAGGAATGGGACGAGCGCGAGGAGACGCCCTGGCCGGTGATCCAGGAGGCCGCCAAGATCGGCCTCTACAGCTTCGAAGCGCTCGGCCAGTTCTGGGCCGACGAGACCGGGCTGACCCTGCCGATCGCCAACGAGGAGCTCTTCTGGGGCGACGCCGGCATCGGCATGGCGATCATGGGCACGACGCTCGCGGTCGCGGCGATCTTCGGGCAGGGAACCCCGGAGCAGATGGGCGAGTGGATCCCGCAGTGCTTCGGCAGCGCGGACGATCCCAAGGTCGCCGCGTTCTGCTCGTCGGAGCCGGACGCCGGCTCCGACGTGTCTGCGATCCGCACCACCGCCAAGTACGACGAGGCGACGGACGAGTGGGTCATCAACGGCCAGAAGGCCTGGGCCACCAACGGCGGGATCGCCGACGTCCACGTCGTCATCGCCACGGTCGACCGCGAGCTCGGCTCGCGCGGCCACGCCGCCTTCGTGATCCCGCCCGGGACCAAGGGCTGCGAGCAGGGCGCCAAGGTCAAGAAGCACGGTCTGCGCGCCTCCCACACCGCCGACGTCCACCTCGACGACTGCCGCGTGCCGGGCGCTTGCCTGCTGGGCGGCAAAGAGAAGCTCGACGAAAGGCTCGCCCGGGTCCGCGAAGGCAAGAAAGCCAAGTCGCAGGCGGCGATGCAGACCTTCGAGGCGAGCCGGCCCACGGTCGGCGCCCAGGCGCTCGGCATCGCCCGCGCCGCCTACGAGTACGCGCTCGGGTACGCCAAAGAGCGCCAGCAGTTCGGCAAGGCGATCATCGAGAACCAGTCGATCGCCTTCACCCTCGCCGACATGAAGCTGGAGATCGACGCCGCCCGCCTGCTCGTCTGGCGCGCCGCCTGGATGGGCCGCAACGGCCACAAGTTCGAGAACGCCGAGGGCTCGATGTCGAAGCTGAAGGCGGGCGAGGTCGCCGTCTGGTCGACCGAGCGCGCGATCCAGATCCTCGGCGGCAACGGCTACACCCGCGAGTTCCCGGTCGAGCGGATGCACCGCGACGCGAAGATCTACACGATCTTCGAGGGCACTTCAGAGATCCAGCGCCTGGTCATCAGCCGCGCGATCTCGGGCGTTCACGTCAAATAGCGAGCTCGCAGGAAGCCCCGGTCACCCCTCCCCGGAGGCCGTCGCGCAGCTGTGTCGTGCTCCGTGCCTCGGGGCGTGGATCCAGAGCCTCCGCGGAGGGGTGACCGGGGCTTCCCTAATCCCGGCGCTTGAGCCCGGCTTTTCGCAGGCGTTTGGCTGCCTGCACTTCTTTGCGGTCGGCGCCTTTCTTGTTCGGGCCGGGGGTCTCCAGGGTCGCTGGGAGGCCCTCGAAGCGGGGCTCGGAGAGGAAGGCGGCGAGGCCCTGTTTGCCCATCTCGCCCTTGCCGAGGTTGGCGTGGCGGTCGCGGCATGAGCCGAGTGGAGCCGCGGCGTCGTTGACGTGCAGGCAGCGGAGGCGGTCTAGGCCGACCTTGGCGTCGGCTTCGTCGACGACGGTGGAGAGGTGCTGCTCGTCGGTGATGTCGTAGCCCTGGACGAAGAGGTGGCAGGAGTCGAGGCAGAGACCGAGGCGCTTGCCGCTGCCGGCCAGCTCGATTAGCTCGGCGGTCTGGTCGAAGTCGCGTCCGAGGAGGCCTTTGTGGCCGGCGGTCTGCTCGAGCAGCAGGGGGCAACGCTCACTGTCTTTCAGCGCTGCCGCGATCGTCTTCCCGGCGCGTTTCATCGAGGGCCCGAGCGGCTCTTTCACCTGCGCCCCCGGATGCAGGACGACCCCGGATGCGCCGATTTCGTCGCCGATCCGCAGGGCATGGGTCAATGAAGCTTGGGACTTCCGGCGCAGCTCCCTGTCTTTCGAGGCGCAGTTGATCAGGTAGACGGCGTGGATCACGACCGCTTCGACCGGCGAGCCGGCCATCGCCTCCTTGAACGCGGCGAAGTCGTCCTGCCCGTATTTAGTCGGCCGCCACATGCGCGGGCTCTGGTTGAAGATCTGGATCGATTCGCAGCCGCGCTCGGTCCCGCGCTCGATCGCCTTGTCCAGGCCCCCTGCTGTGGAGACATGTGCGCCAATGAGCATGAATTCCGCATCCTATGGAGCCGGGGGGCTTGAGCTAATCTCTTGGTCTCTAGTCATAGGCGTGCTCGACGGGTCCGCTTTGGCGGACCCGTCGCATGTTCATCTAGATTCCCCTCGTGCCTGAGGACTCTCCAACACGCCTTCGCTTCGCTCCCTCGCCAACCGGCGCCCTGCACATCGGCGGTGCCAGGACGGCGCTCTACAACTGGCTGGCCGCCCGCCGCGCCGGCGGGGAGCTGGTCCTGCGGATCGAGGACACCGATCGCGAGCGCTCGACCGCGGAGAACGTGGAGCAGATCCTCGATGCGCTGCGCTGGCTCGAGCTGGACTGGGACGAGGGGCCGGTCTCGCAGGCCTCGCGCGCGGACCGGCATGCGGCGGCGCTCGAGCGGCTGCTCGAGTCCGGCGCCGCCTACCGCGACTCCGCCACGGCGAAGGAGGTCGAGGCCTGGAAGGCCGAGCACGGGGCCGGCCGCGGGTATCGAGGCACCCCGGTCGACGAGCCGGGCGCGGCGGTGCGGCTGCGCGTGCCCGACGAGGGGGAGACCGTGGTCGACGACCTGATCCGCGGGCCCGTCAGCTTCCCCAACCGCAGCTACGACGACTTCGTCATCGCCCGCGGCGACGGCTCGGTCCTCTACAACTTCGCGGTCGCGGTCGACGACGCGGAGATGGGGATCGACGAGGTCGTGCGCGGCGACGATCACCTCTCCAACACGCCGAAGCAGCTGCTGGTCCTCGCCGCCCTCGGCCATGAGCCGCCGCGCTACGCCCACCTGCCCCTGCTGCATGGCCCCGACGGCAAGAAGCTCTCCAAGCGCCACGGGGCCGCCTCGGTGCAGGAGCTGCGCGAGGCCGGTTACCTGCCAGCGGCGGTGCGCAACTACCTCGCCCTGCTCGGCTGGGGAACCGGCGACGACACGACCCTGATGCCGACCGAGGAGCTGGTCCGGCGCTTCCGCGTCGAGGACGTCGGCAAGGCAGCGGCGATCTTCGACGAGAAGAAGCTGCGCTGGGTCAACGGCCGCTTCATGCGCGAGATGCCCTTGGAGGACTACACCGAAGCGGTGGCGAGGCACCTCGGGCGCGAGCCGGACGACCGCCTGCGCGGCGCCTGCGCGATCGCCCAGGAAAAAGCGCAGACCCTCGACGAGGTGTGGCCACTGATCGCGTTTCTCTTCGAGCCGCCCGTCGACGACGAGAAGGCGTGGGGAAAGGTGATGAAGGACGGTGCGCTGGCCGCCCTGGGGGCCGTGCGCTCGGCTCTGGACGAGGTCGAGGCGTTCGACGCCGGCGCGGTGGAGAAAGCCCTGGAGCCGCTCCCGGCGCGGCTCGACGCCAAGCCCGGCCGCGTCTACCAGCCGATTCGCGTCGCGATCACGGGCACAGCGGTATCGCCGGGAATCTTCGAGTCGCTTGCGGCTCTGGGGCGGGACGAATCCCTCGCCCGCATCGACGCGGCTCTGGCGCGGCTCCGGTCCGAGCAGTCCCCCTGCTAGGAGGAATTGGCGAACCCCCGCGCACGTCCGGCGGCGGCGGACACTGCGCGGTACGGCGTCCTCGGTCGGCCAAATAGCGCTGCTATTCGGGCCTCCCTGCGTCCTTGTCCCGCTTGGTCCGGCGCTCGCCGGCCGCCCACGCAGGTTTCGCCAATCCCTCCTAGCGGACAACAGAAAAGACCCGGCTCCACCCAAACGGACAAATGGCCCGGGCGGATCACCCCAGTTTTGGGGATGGCAAGGCTAAACCGTGCGTCCTCGGCTGCCGATGAAGGCTGCGAGCTGGTTTTCCCGCCATGCAGTCGACCAAGCCACAGACCAACGGCAAAGTGACGCCCGAGGCGGCGCCCACCAACGGCGCCCGCTCCAACGGCTCTCGCGCCAAGGCGGCTCCAGGAGCCCGTCTGGCCGCCGCCTTCGACGCGGTCGAGAAGTTCCCGGTCCTGCTGGAGTCGCGAACACGGGTGATGCGCGCCGCGACCGCCGAGAACACTCGAGTCTCCGACGTGATCGAGGCGGTCGAGTCCGACGTCGGCCTGGCGATCGCGGTCCTGCGCTTCGCCAACCGCAGCAGCAACGTCGCCGGCTCGGTGGGCAGCATCCCCGAAGCCGTCGACGTGCTGAAGCCGGCCGGAGTGCTCGCGATCGCGGGCACCTCGCCGGTCTTCGACTTCTTCGAGCCCAACGGGAGCCGCGAGATGCGGCCCGAGCGCTTCCGCGTCCATGCCCTCGCCGCTCAGCAGGCAGGCGACCAGATCGGTCGCACCGTCGGCTGGGACCGCCGCGACGAGCTGGCCGTCGCCACCCTCCTGCACGACGTCGGCCGCCTCGTGATCTGCAGCCTGCACCCGGGCGACCGGGGCCAGTTCGACGCGGTGGCGAAAACGCCCGAGCAGCGAGTGCGCGAGGAGCGGGACCGGCTCGGCATCGACCATGCCCTGGTCGGCGGTGTGCTCGCGCGACGCTGGAACATGCCTTCGCACCTCGCCGTCGCGATCGAGCGCCATCACGCCGCCGACGCCGACGGGCTGGCGGCGATGATCGCGGCCGCCGACATGGTCGCCCACTACAGCCAGGGCGAGGCGGTGAACCCGGAGCGCCTGCGCGCCTGCGCGAAACGCTGCGGCCTCGACCCCGAGGCACTGCGCGATCTCCTCTACGAGATGCCCCGCGCGGGAAGCGACTCGCCTCGGGCTACGGAGCCCTGCCCGCTCTCGGCCCGCGAGCTCGACGTCCTCCGTCATCTCTCCGAGGGGATGGTCTACAAGCAGATCGCCGGTGAAATGCAGCTCTCCGTCTCAACCATCCGCACCCACCTCCACAACGTGTACGGCAAGATCGGCGCCGTCGACCGGGCGCAGGCCGTCCTTACCGCACGCGACTGCGGCTGGATCTAACGACAGCGCTCCGGCCGCGGGTCCTGTCGCGGAGGTGGGGTGGCCTCGCTTGCGCTGCGCTCTGCTCCGGGCAAAGGGACGGACCGCGTTCAGTTATGAGGCCTCGCCCTCCGCAGACTCCGCGCTGCGCGACACCACCCCACCTCCACGCCACCCGCGGGAGGAACGTCTCAGCTCGCCCGCACAGCGAAATGGTGGCCTGTGCGGGAGTCTACTCGCCGTAGCTGGGGTTGGGCGTGCTGCCGATTCGGTCTCTCGCGGGGGGTGGCGCGGATTTGGGGGACCACCCCGAGGAAGCTTTAGCTACCGCAGGGGTGG
>DASUIY010000006.1:0-2748 GCA_036279555.1 Solirubrobacterales bacterium
GTGCAGAGCTTCAACGCGCTCTGGGGCGAGCAGGTGAAGAGCGAAGGGACCTCGCGGGTGACCTGGGAGATCGAGCAGGTCGAGGATTCCTGCCGGCTGACGGTCACCCACGACCAGCTGGCCGAGGGCGCCAACGACGAACTCTTCGGCGGCTGGCCGATGATCCTCTCCGGCCTCAAGACGCTGCTGGAGACCGGTGAGGTGCTGACGACTCCGGGTTCGCTGCGCTACGCGCAGGCCGGCTGAGGTTCGGTCTTCACAGGGCGGGTAGCCCCTCTGGGATGAGTTCTCACCGGACAATCGCCCTGGCGGTGATCGCTGCAACCCTTGCGCTCGCCGCCTGTGGCGATGACTCCGGCTCCGAGACGACCGGCGAAAGCCCCGCCCCGACGACCGAAAGCCAGTCTCAGCCGGGCGAAAACGCCGCCGCCCCCAGCGGCGAGGCCGTCCGCTCCGAAAAAGTCACCATCTCCGGCTTCCAGTACGACCCCGAAACCGTGACCATCCAGGCCGGCGGCAAGGTGACCTGGCAGAACGAGGACTCAACCGACCACACCGCGACCCTCGACGACGGCAGCTTCACCACCGGCGCCCTGGCCGAAGGCAAGCTCGGGTCGGAGTCCTTCAAGACCCCCGGTACCTACACGTACTTCTGCGAGATCCACCCGCAGATGAAAGGAACCGTCGAGGTAGTCGAAGCGGGCTGATGTATGGTCGCCGGCGGTGCCGGGGAACCTCTCCCATCCCGCCCGCATCGCCTGGGTCTGCACAGCAGCCCTGGTCGTCTTCGTCGCCTGGCTCGCGGCGCCCGGGAGCGCCGACATCGGCATCGGCTTCTTCTACGCCGTCCCGGTCGGCGCCGCGGCCTGGTGGTGGGGTGCCCGCGCGGCCATAGCCGCCGTCATCGGTTGCACCGCCCTCTACGTCGTCGGGGCGCAGATCCATCCGGTGGAGGACTTCGGGCCGGCACTCGCGACCCGCGTGGCCGCCTTCGCCGCCGTCGCGCTCGCCGCCGTCGCGGCAGGCAGGCGCCTGGCCATGTTGGAGCACTCGGCCGAGGAACTGGAGGCGATCCGGGCGGCGCTGGCTCCCTCGCAGCTCCCCGACCTTCCCGCCGTCGACGCGGCAGCCGCCTTCGTGCCCTCCGAACTCGGGGTCTCGGGCGACTTCTACCTGCTGACCAACGGACCGGACGGCTCGACCGTCGCCATCGTCGGCGACGTGGCGGGCCATGGTGCCGAGGCGGCTCGCCTGGCGACCTTCGTGCGGGCACGGTTCGCGGCCCTGGCGGCAAGCACCAGCGACCCCGCCGAACTGCTGATGCTCGCCAACACGGCCCTCGTCGAGCGCCCCCGCCGCCAGCGCAAGCTGGTCAGCGCGGTCTGCCTGCGCTACCGGGCCCAGGACTCCCTGCTCTCCTGCGCGGTCGCCGGCCACCCGCCGCCGCTGCGCCTGCCCGGCCTGGCCGAGCTTCCACTGTCCGCCGAGACCTTCCTGCTGGGTGCCACCGCCGATCTCACGCTGGAGAACGCCGAGCGCTCGCTGGCCCAGGGCGAGGGAGTCCTGGCTTACACCGACGGCGCCACCGACGTGCGCCGAGCCGGCGCCACCCTGGGCCTGCAGGGACTGAGAGGCCTGCTCGCGTCCTGCACGGGCCTGCCGGCGAAGGAGATGATGGACCGGGCCGAGGGGGCGATCCTGGACTGGGCCGAGACCCCGATCCGCGACGACCTCTGCATCCTCGTCCTCAAGCCGAAGTGATTCGCGTCTCAGCACCTAGTGCTGCTTAAAAATCTGCAGCAGCGGCACGACCGGACCAACGGGCGCGATCTTCATCGCATTCACCTCCCCTCTAGCGCGAGTCGTCTTCCTCGCCGGGCCATTTGCCCGTCACCGAGGCGAAGCTTGCCCGGGCGCCGCGGTCGACCATTCCTTTGACGAGGCGGAAGATCGCGCCCTCGAGCATCAGGGCCGCCGCCAGCTTCGGGTAGGAGACCTCGCGGTCCTCGGGCTCGGGCGCCTCGTGATCGTCGAAGGCAGCCCAGATCCGGTCGAAGCCCTTCTGCGCGGCGAACCCGGCGGCGAGACCCGCCAGGATCCCGATCGGCGTGAACAGCACCTTCATGACGTGGGGCTACCCGCCGGGCGCGCTCGGGAATCCCCGGTCCAGGCCGGTCAGCCGGCGAAGAACGCCCGCGCGCGCTCGGCGACCAGCTCCGGGCGCTCGTCGGCGATGAAGTGGCCGCAGCCGGGGACGAACTCGATCTCCATGTCGTCGACGTGGGACTCGTAGCCGGCCAGCAGGTCGGTGTGGATCGCGGCGTCGTCGGTGCCGAAGAGCATCCGGGTGGGGACGGTGAGGCGCTCGTCCGCGTAGCGGCCGCGCAGGATCGGCACCAGCTCGCGCAGGTTGAAGACCCTGTACATCTGCACGGCGGCCCTGGCCCGGGGCGGCTCGGCGAGGTTGTCGGCGAAGATCGAGAGCGTCTGCTCGTCCCAGAAGCGCGGGTCGGCGCCGCCCGCGCGCAGGGCCGTCCGCACGAACCGCTTGCTGCGGTGGGCGAAGTACCCGATCCAGGGGGCGAGGATCACCTGCTGGTAGACGAGGCGCCAGGAGTGGGGCAGCGCCTTGCGCATCTGGATCCAGGGGGTGGGGATGTTCAGCGCCAGGTAGCGGTCGAAGCGCTCGGGCGCGCGCAGGCAGAGCAGGAAGCCGATCCAGCCGCCCCAGTCGTGGCCGACCAGCTT
>DASUIY010000007.1:0-5463 GCA_036279555.1 Solirubrobacterales bacterium
GTGTGCCCGCAGCTGGCCGGCGGCGGCCAGACACTCCAGCGGCTCGTGCTCCAGGACGCTGTCCTCATCCAGGTAGGCGAGCGAGCCCGGCTCGAAGCAGAAGAAGCCGCCGTTGATCCAGTGCTCGCTGCGCGGCTTCTCGACGAAGCCCTCGACCCGGTCGTCGACGGCGATCTGCGCGACCCCCCACTGGAGCGTCGGCTGGACCACCGTCACGGTCGCCAAAGCGCCGTGCTCCCGGTGGAACCCGAGCAGTGCGTCGAGGTCGACGTCGGCGACGCCGTCGGCATAGGTGGCACAGAAGGTCTCACCGGCCAGCCGTTCGCCGAGCCGGGCGATTCGCCCGCCAGTGGGAGTGTCGACGCCCGTGTCCACGCACTCGACCTCAACTCCATCCGGCCAGTGCTCCCCCGCGACGAACTCCTCGACCATCTCCCCCAGGTAGCCGGTAGCGAGCAAAAAGCTCCCGAACCCCTGCGCGGCGTAGATCCCGATCACATGCCACAGAATCGGCCTCCCCCCGATCTCCACCAGCGCCTTCGGCACGGTCTCCGTCCGCTCACGCAACCGTGTCCCCCTACCCCCACAGAGAATGACAACCGTTGGGCGCTCAGAGCCCATCCCGGCAGGGGTGGAACGTCTTGTACTTTTTCGCGAGCGCTCGCTCGAGGCGTCAGCCATTTCGACGATCCTCGAAAAAGTTAAGTGGAACCCCTGCCGGGATGGGCTCTACCCACCCGCGACAGCAGGCAAGATCGTGACCTCGGCGCCGTCGTCGATTCGCGTCGCGAGGCCATCCTGGAAGCGGATGTCCTCGCCGCTGACGTAGACGTTGACGAAGCGGCGCAGGTCGCCGTCCTGGGTGATCCGCTCGCGCAGGCCGTCGTGCGTCTCGAAGACCGCGTCGAGGACCTCGCCGACGGTCGAGCCGACGACCTCGAGCTCTGCTTCGCCACCGGTCGCGGCGCGCAGCTGGGTCGGGATCTTCACGGTGACTGGCATCAGACGGTTACCTCCTGGCGGAACTCGGCCTCGAAGCTGTCGAGGTCGGGGGCGATCTCGTGCATGCGGAACCTATCGCGGGTGGCGTCGAGGGTCTTCAGGCCCTCGCCGGTGATGTAGACGACGACTCGCTCGCCGGCGCCGATCTCGCCACGCTCGGCCAGCTTCGCCAGCACGCCCACGGTGACGCCACCCGCGGTCTCGGTGAAGATCCCGGTCGTCTCCGCCAGCAGGCTGATCCCGTCGCGGATCTCCTCGTCGGTGACGGAGTCGATCGAGCCCTCGGTGCGGCGTGCGTGCTCGACCGCGTAGGGCCCGTCGGCCGGGTCGCCGATCGCGAGGCTCTTGGCAATCGTCTCCGGTCGCTGTGGCTTGCAGACGTCCCAGCCTTCGGCGAAGGCGGTGGCGACCGGGCTGCAGCCCTGCGCCTGGGCGCCGTTGAAGACCGGCTGCTTGCCCTCGACCAGCCCGATGTCCAGCCACTCCTGGAAGCCGCGGCCGACCTTGGTGAAGAGCGAGCCGGAGGCGATCGGGCAGACGACCCGGTCGGGAAGCTCCCAGCCGAGCTGCTCGGCCGTCTCGTAGGCGAGCGTCTTGGAGCCCTCCGCGTAGTAAGGGCGCAGGTTGACGTTGACGAAGGCCCAGGGCCGCGTTTCGGCGAGCTGGGTGCAGAGGCGGTTGACGTCGTCGTAGTTGCCACGCACGCCGACCAGGTTGGTGCCGTAGATGCCGGTCGCGAGCAGCTTCTGCTCCTCGAGATTGGCGGGGACGAAGACGTAGGAGCGCAGGCCGGCGGCGGCCGCATGGGCCGCCACCGCGTTGGCGAGGTTGCCGGTCGAGGCGCAGGCGACGGTGTCGAAGCCCAGCTCCTGGGCCTTGGCGACCGCGACCGCGACTACGCGGTCCTTGAAGGAGTGGGTCGGGTTGGCGGCGTCGTTCTTGATCCACAGCTCGGCATCGAGCCCGAGACGCTCGGCGAGCCGGTCGGCGCGCAGCAGCGGCGTCAGGCCCGGCTCCAGCGGATCTCCGGGTCGCCCCTCGAAGGGCAGGAAGTCCGCATAGCGCCAGATTCCCTGCGAACCGGCCTGGATCTTGCGCTTGGTCTCCTGCGGGTCCAGGCCGGAGAAGTCGTAGGCCACTTCGAGCGGGCCGAAGCAGTTCTCACAGGCGAAATGAGCGCCGAGGTCGTACGTCGCCCCGCACTCCTTGCACTTCAGGTTCTCGATTGCCATCCGATCTCGCTTTCCATTGCCAACGAAAAAACCTCCGCCTTGTGGGGCAGAGGTCCGATCGGACGCCTCCCCACATCTTCCAGGCCTCTGGCGAGACCTGCTGGAGTTGGCACCTGCCCCGAACCCGAAGGTTCGAGATGGTTGCCGGGGCTTCAACGGGCCAGTCCCTCCACCCCTCTAGATGTGGCGCTTATGTAGGCACGAACCTTACCAGGGGCGCTCTCGTGCAGCCAGCACTCGGGCCGGCGGCTAACCTAGTGCGTCCATGCCCGCCGAGCTGATTGGCCAAAACGATGCCGAACCTTCCGAAGCCGAGGCTGCGGCGGGTCCCGCGGCGCGGCGAGCCGGCTCACCCCGCCGCGCAGGCTGAGCCGCAGGCGCCGCGCGTCGAGCAGATCGACTCCTCCGGCCTGCGCTGGGTCAACATCGAGCGGCCCGGGGTGCTGGAGCGCGAGTGGCTGGAGCAGAACTTCGACTTCCACGCGCTCGATCTCGAGGACGTGCTCTCGCGCAACCAGCGGCCGAAGATCGACGTCTACGACGACTACCTCTTCATCGTCCTGCACTTCCCCGTCTTCGACCCCGCCGCAGGGCGGCTGGGCACGGGCGAGCTCGACCTCTTCGTCGGGCCAGGCTACGTGGTGACGATCCCCAACCAGCCGCTGCAGCCCGTCGAGTACCTCTTCGAGCGCTGCCGGGCCAAGGAGGAGCTGCGCGAACAGCTCTTCTCCCGCGGCTCGGGCTACCTGCTCTACCGCCTGGTCGACGACAGTTTCGACTACTGCTTCCCGATGCTGCGCAAGATCGGCAACAAGCTCGACGCGCTCGAGGACGACATCTTCGAGGGGCGCTCGGAGGAGGTCGTGCGAGACATCTCCAACGTCAAGCAGGAGATCATCAACTTCCGCAAGGTGATCCGGCCGCAGCGACCGGTGCTGCGCGACCTGGAGAAGGTGAAGCAGCGATACCTCGCCACCGACCTCGACCTGGAGATCTACTTCGACGACATCGTCGATGCGCACGAGCGGATCTGGGACATGCTGGAGAACTACAAGGAGGTGGTCGACTCGCTGGCCGAGACCAACGAGTCGGTGATCTCCCACCGGGTCAACGACATCCTCCGGGTGCTGACCTCGATCAGCGTCATCGTCCTGCCGCTGACCCTGCTGGCCAGCATCTGGGGAATGAACGTCGCGGTGCCGGGCGAGGAGAACATGACCGCCTTCTGGGTGGTCGTCGGCATGATGGTCGTCCTGCTGGTCGGGATGGTCGGTTACTTCCGCAAGCGCGGCTGGCTCTAACCCGCCGCGGGACGCATAGGATGGGTGGCCCGTGGCCAATTTCCGCATCTGGGCGCCCTGGCGCCTCGCCTACGTGAAGGACGCAGCGAAGGACATCGAGGAGGAGTGCATCTTCTGCGCCAAGCCGGCCGCAGGCGACGACGAGGCGTCCCTGATCGTGCACAGGGGCGAGAGCTGCTTCGTCATCCTCAACCTCTTCCCGTACACCAACGGCCACCTGATGGTGGCGCCGTACGAGCACGCCGGCAGGATCCAGGATCTGCCCGCCGAGACCGTGGCGGAGATGATGGCCCTGGCGCAGCGGGCGATGAGCCGGCTCGAGGACGTCTACGACCCACATGGCTACAACGTCGGCTTCAACCAGGGCCGCGTCGCCGGCGCCGGGGTCGAGCACCACATCCACATGCACGTCGTCCCGCGCTGGGGCGGCGACACCAACTTCATGCCCGTGATCGCCGACACCAAAGTGATGCCGCAGACGCTCGAGCAGAGCTACGAGGCGCTGAAGGGGGCTTTTTGAGCGAGCAACCGCCCCTGGCGCCTCCTGGGATCTTCAAGGCCTACGACATACGCGGGCTCTACGGCTCCGAGATGGACGAGACGACCGCGCACGCGATCGGCCGCGCCTTCGCCCGCGTGCTGGCGAGGCTGCGAGGCAAGCAGCCGGGCGAGCTGAGAGTCGGGCTCGGCCGCGACATGCGCCTGACCGCACCCGCGATGGCGGCGGAGCTGCGCGACGGGCTGATCTTCGAGGGCGTGACCGTGCTCGATGCCGGGATGGTCGCGACCGAGATGCTCTACCACCTGGTCGGCTCGCGCCGGCTCGACGGCGGCGCGATGGTCACGGCTTCGCACAATCCCAAGGCCTACACCGGCGTCAAGCTCGTCCGCGAGGGCGCATTGCCCCTCTCCGGCGACGCCGGGATCGGCGACGTCAAGGCGGAGATCGAAGCCGGGCTCGGGCACGCGCCCGGGGGCGGCTCCCTCGAGGAGGTCGATATCTGGGACGAGTTCCGCGCCCATGCCCTCTCTTTCGTCGATCCCGCCAGGGTGAGGCCGATGAAGGTGGTCGTCGACGGCGGCAACGGTATGGCCGGCCCGATGGTCGGACCGACCCTGCACGAGCTCGGCCTCGACCTGGAGGAGATGTACTTCAAGCCCGACGGCGAGTTCCCCGACCACGAGCCCAACCCGCTGCTGCCCGAGAACCGGGCGATGATCATGGAGCGCGTGCGCGGCTCCGGCGCCGAGCTCGGCATCGCCTGGGACGGAGACGCCGACCGCTGCTTCTTCATCGACGGCAGCGGCGAGTTCTGCGACGGCGACTTCGTCTGCGCCCTGCTCGCCCGGGCGGCGCTGGCGAAGAGCCCGGGGGCGGCCATCCTCTACGACCCTCGCTCCAGCCGCGCCGTGCCCGACCTGGTCGCCGCCGAGGGCGGGCGCTCCGGCCTCTCGCGCGTCGGCCACGCCTTCTTCAAGAAGCGGATGCGCGAGGAGGACGCCGCGTTCGGCGGCGAGGTCTCCGGCCACTACTACTTCCGCGACTTCTGGTGCGCCGACTCGGGCACGATCCCGGCGCTGCTGATGCTGGAGCTGCTCTCCGTCGAGAGCCGCTCCCTCGCCGACCTGATGGCCGAGTTCCGCTCGCGCTACTTCATCTCCGGCGAGATCAACTCCGAGGTCGCCGACCAGGAGGCGAAGATGGCAGAGATCGCCGAGCGCTACTCCGACGGCGAGCAGACCACCCTCGACGGGATCTCGGTCGACTATCCCGAGTGGCACTTCAACGTCCGCCCTTCCAACACCGAGCCTTTGCTGCGGCTCAACCTCGAGTCGCTGGTCTCGCGCGAAGACATGGAGGTCAAGCGCGACGAGATCCTGGGGCTCATCCGCGCGTGACCCTCGCTCCCGAGCAGGCCCTGGAGCAG
>DASUIY010000008.1:0-3066 GCA_036279555.1 Solirubrobacterales bacterium
CCTTCCAGTTTCTCGCCGTGGCGGTTGACCCAGATCACCGGCACGTTCATTTTCAGCACCGGGGCGATGTCGGTCGCGTAGTTGCAGCCGATGTGGAGCCAGCCTTTCTTGCCGCCGATCCGCCGCGCGCACTCTTTGAAGTGGACGGGATCGGGCTTGTAGCTGCGCACCTGCTGGGCGGTGACGACGAGGTCGAGTTCGGTCCGCAGGTGGCGGCGCGAGACGCCGAGCAGTTTGTCGTCGATGTTGGAGACGATGCCGACGTCGTAGCGCTTGCCGAGCCGGTCCATCGCCGCGTTGGCCTCGCGGAAGGGAAGCCAGTAGGCGACGCTGTTGGGCAGGAACTGGGCGCGCGAGGGCTCGATCTCCCAGCCCAGCTCGCCGGCGACCTTGACGATCGTGCGCCGCAGCACCTCGGCGTAGAGCTCGTAGGAGCCGGCCATGACGTCGGCCTGGACTTCCATGAAGCGGGCGAGGAAGGGCTCCTCGTCGAAGCTGAAGCCGTCTTTCTCCGCCTCCTTCCTGCAGGCGTCGATGATGCCCTTCTCCCAGTCGATCAGGGTGCCGTAACAGTCGGTTGTCACCCATTTGATGGTTTTGAGAGCTGGCAGGGGCATCGGCGGCGGCGCATTATGCCAATCGCCCCGCGGGCAGGCGGCGCGGCACCCGGAAGGGAAGGTCGGATAGGCTGCCGCCCGCGCCCGAGCGGCGGCGCCACGAATGGACCTCCTCGAGTATCAGGGCAAGCAGCTTTTCGCCAAGCACGGCATCGCCGTGCCGAGCGGCGAGGTCGCCGCGAGCGTCGAGGATGCGGTCGCCGCGGCGGAGCGGATCGGCTACCCCTGTGCGATCAAGGCGCAGGTGCTGATCGGCGGCCGCGGCAAGGCCGGCGGGATCAAGATCGCCAAGGACGCCGAGGAGGCGCGCGCCTATGCCGGCGCGATCCTCGGCATGGACATCGTCGGCCCGCACGGCGAGGGCCCGTTCCGGGTCGATCAGGTCTGGATCGAGGGGGGCTCGGACATCGCCTCGGAGTACTACGCCTCGGTCATCCTCGACCGCGGCGAGAAGAAGCTGCTGGCGATGGTCTCCGCCAAGGGCGGCATGGACATCGAGGCCGTCGCCGCCGAGGACCCCGACGCGCTGGTCAAGCGCCACATCGACCCCACCGCCCCCTTCGACGCGGCGGCGGCGCGGCCGATCGTCGACGAGGCGGGGCTCGACGAGGACGTGCGCGAGCAGGCCGCCGAGGTGCTGGCGAAGCTGGCCGGGGTCGCGGCCTCCGAGGACGCGAGCCTGATCGAGGTCAACCCTCTGATAGTCACCGCCGGCCGCGAGGTCGTCGCGCTCGACGCCAAGGTGACGATCGACGGCAACGCCCTCTTCCGCCACCAGGACCTGGCCGAGATCGCCGACACGGCCGACGATCCCCAGGAGGCGATGGCGAAGGAGAAGGGCCTCACCTACGTCAAGCTCGACGGCAACGTCGGGATCCTCGCCAACGGAGCCGGGCTCTGCATGTCGACGCTCGACGTCGTCGCCCAGGCGGGCGGCAAGCCGGCGAACTTCCTCGACGCGGGCGGCGGATCCAAGGCGGAGGCGATCGTCGACGCGCTCACCGTGATCACCTCCGACCAGAAGGTCACGGCGATCCTCTTCAACATCTTCGGCGGCATCACCCGCTGCGACGAGATCGCCAAGGGCATCGTCACCGCTTCGCAGCAGATGGACCTGAAGCTGCCGCTGGTGGTGCGCCTCGACGGCACCAACTCCGAGGAAGGCCTGAAGATCCTCGCCGAGGCCGACCTTCCCAACCTGCACCAGGAGACGACGATGCTCGACGCGGCCCGCCGCGTGGTCGAGCTGGCGGGTGGCGCATGAGCATCATCGTCGGAAATGAGACCAAGCTCGTCGTCTCCGGGCTGACCGGGCGCGAGGGCTCCTTCCACGGCCTGCGCAACCGCGCCTACGGGACCGACCTCGTCGCCGGGGTCACCCCCGGCAAGGGCGGACAGGACGTCGAGGGCGTGCCCGTCTTCGACTCGATCGAGGAATCGGTGCGTGAGGCCGGGGCCAACACCTCGATGATCTTCGTCCCGGCCCGCTTCGCCGCGCCCGCGATCGACGAGGCGATCGAGTCCGGCGTCGACACGGTGATCGCGATCACCGAGGGGATCCCGGTGCTCGACATGCTGAAGACCTACTGGAAGGCGAAGGAGGCGGGGGTGCGGCTGATCGGGCCGAACTGCCCCGGCGTGCTCTCCCCCGGCAAGGCCAACGTCGGCATCATCCCGGCCCAGTTCTTCGATCCCGGCAAGATCGGCGTCGTCTCCAAGTCGGGCACGCTGACCTACCAGATCGGCAACGAGCTGAAGCAGGCAGGCGAGGGCAACTCCTCGATCGTAGGCATCGGCGGCGACCCGATCATCGGCTCGGACTTCATCGACATCCTGACGCTGTACGAGGCCGACCCCGAGACCGAGTTGATCGTGATGGTCGGCGAGATCGGCGGCGACGCCGAGGAGCGGGCGGCCGAGTTCATCGCCGCCGAGATCTCCAAGCCGGTGGTCGCCTACATCGCCGGTTTCACCGCTCCTCCCGGCAAGCAGATGGGCCACGCCGGCGCGATCATCTCAGGCTCCTCGGGCACCGCGCAGGCGAAGAAGGACGCGCTCGAAGCGAAGGGCGTGCGGGTCGGCGAAAGCCCGACCGAGACGGCGAAGATCGCCGTCGAAGTGCTGCGGAGCTCCTGACCTAGCGTTGTTGGGCCGGCGGGTCCTGTCGTGGATTTGGTGCCACCACCCGCTGCGGGGGCGGCTGCGCCGCCTCCTCGGGGTGGTCCCCCAAATCCACGCCACCCCCCGGCAGATACGTCGAAAGTCGGGCCGCAGTACTGCTGGCCAGTAGCTGGCGAAGCTCGTCCGCCAGGGTGGGAGCTTCTTGATGGAGGCGGCGGTGGGTTATGCGGATGGTTCGGTAGCCGGCTGCTTGGAGGGTGGTGTCGCGGGCTCGGTCGCGCTCGAAGGCGGCGCGGTGGCGGTGGAATTCCCAGCTGTCGAGCTCCGC
>DASUIY010000009.1:0-6493 GCA_036279555.1 Solirubrobacterales bacterium
CCCTCGGCCAGCTTGCGCAGGCGGGTGTCGACGTTGCCGTGCAGCTCCCGCACGTCGAGGTCGGGCCGGGCGGCGAGCAGCTGGGCGCGGCGGCGCAGGCTGGCGGTTCCGACCTTCGCGCCCTCGGGCACGGCCTCGAGCGAGTCGCCGGCTCCGATCCAGGCGTCGGCCGGGTCCTCCCGCGCAGGCACCGCGCCGATCGCGAGCCCCGCCGGCATCTCCGCCGGCAAATCCTTCGCCGAGTGGACCCCGACGTCCGCCTCGCCGTCGAGCAGCGCCTGCTCGACGGCGCGCACAAAGCGCGCCTTGTCCCCAGGCTCCCCGTCAGAGGAGACCTTCACCAGCTCGGCCCCTCCAAGCATCTCGGCGACCTGGGTGGCCTGGGCTATGGCTAGAGCGCTGCTGCGTGTCGCAATTCGAAGCATGGCGTGTGTCCGTGGGTCGATCCCGGTAGGGGTGGAACGTCTTGTACTTTTTCGTCAACTGCGCCGGGGATCGCCAGATCCGATCCACCGAAAATTTTATGTGGAACCCCTACCGGGATCGACCCTCCGCAACTCGGTCACGTTCGAAGGGGCCTCACCCTCGGGCTCCGTCTCGACATCCAACCCAAACAGCTCCCGCAAAGCGCTGACGTACAGGTAGGCCTCGTCGCTTCCCGCGCTTCGCTTCATCCGCAGGGTCGGCTCGTGCAGGAGCCGCGAGGCGATCGCCTTCGCCATCGCGCCGACTCGTTCGCGGTCGGCCTCGCCGAGGCTCTCCCAGCGGGGGTCGTTCTCGGCGAGGACCCGGCGCACGATCTCGTCGGCGCTCTCGCGCAGCGCCGCGATCGTCGGCACCACCTCGAGCGAGGAGAGCCAGCGCTCGAAGCGGTCCTGCTCGGCATCGAGCAGTCGCTCCGCGTGCCGGGCCTCGGCCTCGCGGCCGCCGGCGTTGCGGGCGACTATCTGCTGGACGTCGTCGATGTCGTGAAGGCTGACGCCGGCGATCTCGCGGCAGGCCGGCTCGATGTCGCGCGGCACGGCGATGTCGACCAGCAGCAGCGCCCGTCCCTCGCGGGTCCTCATCACGTGCTCGAGCTCGTCGCGCTCGACGATGTGGTGGGGCGAGTTGGTCGCGGAGACGACGATGTCGGCCCGCTCGAGCTGCTCGGGCAGCTCCTCGAAGCGGACCGCGTTGCCCTCGAAGCGCTGGGCGAGCCCGATCGCCCGGTCGTAGTGGCGGTTGGCGACGAAGACGGTGGCGACGCCGCGCCGGACCAGGGCGCGGGCGACGAGCTCGGCCGTCTCACCGGCGCCGATCACCAGCACGCGCCGCTCGGCGAGATCGCCGAGGGTGCGCCGCGCCAGGTCGACCGCGACCGAGGGGATCGAGACGTTCTTCTCGCTGATCCCGGTCTCCTCGCGCGCCCGCCCGCCGGCTGCCAGGGCCCCCCTGAAGAGGCGGTTGAGGATCGGGCCGGTGGCGCCCTCGACCAGGGCCAGCTCGTAGGCGCGCTTGACCTGGCCCTGGATCTCGACCTCGCCGAGGATCATCGAGTCGAGCCCGGCGGTGACCCGGAAGAGATGGCGGACGGCCTCGCCGGAGCGCAGCGAGTAGAGGTGGCCGAGCAGCTCGGTGGGGCGGATCTCGGCCTGGCGGGTGAGCACGCCGAGCGCCGTGGACTCCGCCTCGACCGGGTCGGAGACGACGAGGTAGAGCTCGGTGCGGTTGCAGGTCGAGATCGCCGCCGCCTCGTGGATGCCGGCGACGTCGGTCAGCTCGCGCAGGGCCCCCGCCGCGCGGCCCTCGGTCAGCGAGAGGCGCTCGCGCAGGTCGAGCGGCGCGGTCTTGTGCGAGACGCCGAGTGCCAGCAGCTCGGACATCAGGCGCTCACCTCCTCGCGATCCGGTGCCGATGCATCGCCGTTGGCACGGTTTTCCGCGAAGCCCGCCAGCTCCCGCAGCTCCCGCTCGATCCGCTGCAGTTTCGCCGCCATGATCGAGACGTAGACGACGAGCAGGACGAGGAAGACGACGTAGGCGCCGGCGACGTAGCGGCCGGCCTCGTCGAGCGGCAGGGCGGGAGCGGCGAGCGGCAGGAAGTCCACTAGTGCCACTAGCTCACCTCCGGGGCGATCCGCGACCCCGCGCCGGTGGCCGGCGCGTCGAGGGCGCGGCGCAGCCGCTTCAGCTGTCCCGAGGCGCTCTTCGCGGTCAGCTCCAGTTTCACCAGCGTCACCCAGAGCAGCGCCATCGCCAGCAGGCAGATGAGGAAGGTGAACATCATCGAGCCGGGCAGGCCGCCGTTGGTCGTGGCGAAGACGCGCGGGTGGACGAGGCTCTCGGCCAGCCGCACCGCCATGAAGTTGAGCGGCACGAAGGCGCCCGCGGTGACGGCGAAGACCGAGGCGTAGCGCGCCTGCCGCTCGGGGTCCTCGATCGCGTAGCGGAAGGGGTAGTAGGTCGCGTACATCAGGAAGACGATCAGGAAGCTGACCAGCGTCGGCTCGTCCCAGACCCACCAGTGGCCCCAGGATGCCTTGGCCCAGATCGCGCCGGTGATCAGCACGGCGACGCCGAAGATCACCGACATGTGGATCGAGACGTAGGAGTAGGCGTCCCAGCGGCGGTCGCCGCTGCGCAGGTGGAGGATCGCGAAGACGGCGCCGACGACGAAGCCGATCAGCGCGACGATCGCCAGCGGCACGTGGATGTAGAAGATCTTCTGGACGAATCCCTGGTCGGCGTCGAGCGGGGCGTAGAAGAAGACCAGCGAGAAGGCGGCGGCGATCGCCACGACGGTCGCGATCGAGAGGGGTCTAAGTCCTTTGCCGTACATACGTGTCTCGCGGTGAGAGGGGCCTGCGCGCTAGTCCTCCAGGAGGAAATCGAAGACGGCCCAGCCGACCAGGAGGAAGATCAGATCGTATAGGGAGAGCACCGCCAGCCAGGTCCCGAAGCGGTGATAACCGGGACCGCCCACGGCCAGCAGGGGATCGGTCGCGCCCGTCGCGGCGATCATCAGCGGCACGACCAGGGGCAGGAGGACGAGCGGGCCGAGCAGGTCGCGGGCGCGCGAGTGGACCGCCATCGAGGAGATCAGCGTGCCGGTCGCCGCGATGCCGAGGTCGGCCAGCAGGAGCACGGCGGCGAGCGGCGCCAGCGCCGCCGCGGAGTCGAGGAAGAAGAGGGCGAAGACCGGCACCACGACCAGCTCCAGCACCACCAGGTAGGCGAACAGCGCCGCCGCCTTGGCGGCGAAGAGGGCGCTGCGGTCGATCGGGGCGAGGCGGATCGCGTCGAAGCCGCCCTCCTCGCGCTCGGCGACGAAGAGGCGGTTGACCCCGAGCAGGGCGGCGAAGAGCAGCGTCGCCCAGAGCACGCCCGCGGCGAGGCTGCCGGAGAGGGTGGTGCGGTCGAGGCCGAAGCGGAAGATGACGAAGGTGGTGGTGGCGAAGAGGGCCATCGCCGGCAGCGACTGCAGGGTGCGCAGCTCGGCGCGCAGGTCCTTGGCTAGGATCGCGGCGAAGGCCGCGCGGGACGGGGTCACCGCTCCCCCTTCCGGTGCGCTTTATGTGGGTATAGGCCGTAAAAGGCGCACCGGAAGCTCACCGGACCGCCACCTTGCCGCCCGCCTCGAGGCGAAGCACCTGGTCGGCCTCGGCTTCGAAGCGCTCGGGATCGTGGCTGACGACGACGCGGGCACGCCCCTCGCCGGGGCCGATCAGCCCGCGCGCCAGCTCCCGCCCCTCGGCGTCGAGGTTGGAGTCGGGCTCGTCGAGCAGCAGCAGCTCGGGTTCGTGCAGGACGCAGCGGCAGATCGCCAGGCGCTGGCGCATCCCGGCCGAGAGCTCGGCGACGCGCTCGTCCGCCCGCCGCTCCATCCCCACCGCAGCGAGCAGCCCCGCGATCCTCGCCTCGGCCGGCTCCCCCCGCTGCCCGTGCAGCCGGGCGTGGAATCGCAGGTTCTCGCGCCCGCTGAGGTCGCGGTAGAGCAGCGGCTCGTGGCCGAGGAAGCCGATCCGCCCACGCAGCTTCCAGGCCTCGTCGGGGATCCTGCAGCCCAGCGCCCGCACCTCGCCGCCGCTCGGCCGCAGCAGCGTGGCGAGGATGCGCAGCAGGGTCGTCTTGCCGGCGCCGTTGGGCCCCAGCACGAGCAGCGTCTCGCCCCGTGCCAGCTCGAAGCCGACGCTGTCCAGCGCCGTCCGTTCGCCGTACTCGCGGCGCAGGCCAGCGACCGCGACCGCCGCTTCGCTCAACGGCGCTTGCGCAGGGTGCGGCGGCCGACCTCGAGCAGGGGCCGCGCGCCTTCGCGGAGCGCCTTGGTGCGGACGGCTCCTTTGCCGTAGAGCAGTTTGGCCGAGGCCTGCACCGCTTCGCCGAGGGTGCGGTCGTAGGGGTGCCACCAGAAGTCCCGGGTGATTCCCGGCTCCCAGGCGTTCATCTTCACGTTGACGCACTCGTAGAAGCCGAATTTGGAGTGCGAGCGGCCGACGCCGGAGTCCTTGACGCCGCCCCAGGCGCACTGGCAGGCGCCGTGGCTGAAGGAGTGGTCGTTGACCCAGACCATTCCCGACTCGATCCGCCGCGCGATCCGCTCGCCCTTCTGGCGGTCCCTGGTCCAGACCGAGGCGCCGAGGCCGAACTCGGAGTCGTTGGCGAGGTCGATCGCCTCCTGCTCGGAGTCGACGACCATGATCGGCAGCACCGGGCCGAAGATCTCCTCGCGCATGATCCGCATCTCGTGCGTGACCCCGGTCAGCACGGTCGGCGCGACGAACTTGCCCGAGAGGCCGGGGACCTCGGCCGGGCCGCCGCAGAGCTTGGTCGCGCCCGAGGCGACCGCGTCTTCGATCAGGTCGACGACGATCTCGTACTGGCCTTCGGAGGTCATCGGGCCGATCTCGGTCTCCCACTGCATCGGGTCGCCGAGGCGCAGCTTCTCGGTCTCGCGGGCGACGCCCTCGACGAAGCGGTCGGCGACCTCCTCGACGACGTAAACGCGCTCGATCCCCGAGCAGGTCTGGCCGGCGTTGGCGAAGCCGCCCCATACCGCGCCGGAGATCGCGTTGGGCAGGTCGGCGTCGGCGCAGACGATCATCGGGTCCTTGCCGCCCAGCTCCAGGACGGACCCCTTCAGCTGCTGCGCGCAGGCCTCGCCGACCTTGCGGCCGACATCAACTGAACCGGTGAAGAAGATCTTCCCCGCGCTGGAGCGGGCCAGCGCGTCGCCGACCGCGCCGCCGCCGTGGACGACGCGGATCAGGCCCTCGGGCAGGCCGCCCTTCTCGAAGACGCGGCGGATCGCCTCGCCCAGCAGGGGCGTCAGGCTGGCGGGCTTGAGGACCACGCCGTTGCCGGCCATCAGCGCGATCGCCACCTCGCCGAAGGGGATCGACCAGGGGTAGTTCCAGGGCGCGATCACCCCGACGACGCCGATCGGCTCGTAGGAGAAGCGGCCTTTCTTGCTCATCAGGAAGGCCTGGCTCATCCGCACCTTCTCGTCCGCGAGGATCTTCGGGCCGGCCTTGGCGCACCAGTGCAGCGCGTCGACCGTCGGCAGCAGCTCCATCGTGTAGGCCTCGGCGCGGGGCTTGCCCTGCTCCTGGACGAGCAGCTCCGCGATCTCGTCGATCTCGTCGAGCAGCGCGTCGGCGGCGCGCTTCATGTACCTGGCGCGATCCTGCAGCGACAGCTCCGCCCAGGCGGGCTGGATGCGGGCGACGTCGTCGACGACTCCCTGCACCTGCTCCGGCGTGATCGTCGCGACCGAGCCGACCAGCTCACCGGTGGCGGGGTTGAACGACTCGAGGGTGGACTGGGCGGGGGGTGACTGCGTTGCGCTCTCCATGGCCGTCGATTGTAGGCCGATGGGCCTGAAGCGTGGATATGTGGACGCTTCAGGCCCATCGGCGGCGGGGGAGGCGCCGATTTTCCAGGTACCGTTCGGTACCTCAGTGGAGGCGCTACCGGACAATCTGGCCCGGATGGTCGAGGAGGCCAAGTTCGACCATGCCCCGGACCTTGTCGACCGGCTTGCCGCGGGTGCCTTCCGGGGCGACCCGATCGCCGACCCGCTGGCCGCCTCCTTCAAGGCGATGCCGGGCGGCGCCGGGTGGCACATGCTCGACGAAGCGCTGCTGCATGGGGCCGACGCGGTCGACGGCGCACCGCCGCAGCTGGCGGAGCTGCTCGCCCCCGCCTTCGACCCCCCCGACTGGGTCGACCTCGACCTCGTCGACGCCGGCGCGCTCGCCTTCTGGCGCAGCGGCGGCATCAACATCGGCTTGGCGCTGATGTGCGGCTCGCTCGCCTACGGCTACCAGAGCGCCCGCCTCACCCGCCCGCTGGCGGCGACCGGGCGGCTGACCCAGATGGCGCCGCGCCGCCTGCGCGAGACCGGGCGCTGGGTCTCGGCGGCGACGAAACCTGGCGCCCTGCGCCCCGGTGCCGAGGGACTGCGCGCGACCGTCCGCCTGCGCATGGTCCACGCACTCGTCCGCGCCCACCTG
>DASUIY010000010.1:0-2518 GCA_036279555.1 Solirubrobacterales bacterium
CCCTGGAGGAATGGGCGGAGATGAAGCGGGAAACCGCGCGCGAATTCGAAGGTGAGATCTTCCCGAGCGACGAGGATCTCTGGAGGGGCGATTGAGGCTGCTGCTCGACACGCACACGATGATCTGGGTCTTTTCCGCGCCCCGTCTGTTGTCCTCGCAGGCAAGAGACGCCATCTCCACCGAGGAGAACGAGGTCTTCGTCAGCGTGATCAGCCCCTGGGAGGTTGCGATCAAGCGATCGAAGAAGAGACTTCGCGCGCCCGACGATCTAGGCGATGCCGTGGAGGCCCACCAATTTCAGTTGCTGCCGGTGATGCTTCGCCACACGAAGGCAATCGACTCACTGCCAAATCACCACGGCGACCCCTTCGACCGCATGCTCGTCGCCCAGGCGATCACCGACGGGCTGACGCTGGTCACCTCCGATCGAGCCCTGCGCCGGTATCCGGTCGCAACGCTGCCCGCAAGCTAACCGTCCCGCACCTGCCAGCGGTACGGGTTGACCTCTTGTTTCAAGAGGGCCATCCGCGCGACCGTGAGGGCGGCATTGCGGCCCTGGTCGCGCTTGCCGCCGCCGGCGCGAGCTAGGGCCTGCTCCATCGTGTCGCAGGTGATCACGCCGAAGGCGCACGGGACGCCGGTGGCCAGCTGCACGTCCTGGATGCCGCGCGCCGCCTCGGCGCAGACGAAGTCGTAGTGGTCGGTCTCGCCGCGGATGACGACGCCGAGGCAGGCGATGCCGGCGAAGCGCTCGGTGGTGGCGTGCAGCTTGGCGGCGAAGGGCAGCTCGTAGGCGCCGGGCACCGAGACCTCGCTGACCGAGGAGGCCGGCACGCCGGCGAGTTCGAAGCCTTCGCGGGCGCCGCTCAGCAGGCGTTCGGCGAGGTCCTCGTAGAAGCGGCCGACGCAGACGGCGAACCTGCGGCCGGCAAGCGCCTCGCGCTCCTCCTCGCCGAAGGCCTCGAGGAAGGCCCCGGACTCAGCCATCCGCCCGCTCGTCCCCGCCGGCGGCGTCGCGCTCGTCCTCGTCGTGGATCATCTCCTCGTCGAGGGCGAGGCCCTGGTGGTGCAGCGAGTGGCCCATCTTGTCGCGCTTGGCCCGCAGGTAGGCCTCGTTGTGGGCGTTCGGCGAGAACTCGATCGGCACCTGCTCGGTGACCGAGAGGCCGTAGCCCTCGAGGCCGACGATCTTCTTCGGGTTGTTGGTGAGGATGCGGATGCTGGTCAGGCCGAGGTCGCCGAGGATCTGGGCGCCGATCCCGTAGTCGCGCAGGTCGGCGGGCAGGCCGAGCTTGAGGTTGGCCTCGACCGTGTCGGCGCCCTCCTCCTGCAGCTTGTATGCCTTGAGCTTGTTGAGCAGGCCGATCCCGCGCCCCTCCTGGGAGAGGTAGAGGAGGACACCCCGGCCCTCGTGCTCGATCTGGGTCAGCGCCGCGACCAGCTGCTCGCCGCAGTCGCAGCGCATGCTGTGGAAGACGTCGCCGGTGAGGCACTCGCTGTGGACGCGGACGAGCACGTCCTCGGCGCCGTCGACGTCGCCCTTGACCATCGCCACGTGGTGCTTGTCGTCGACCAGGGAGCGGTAGCCGACCGCGGTGAAATCGCCGAACTCGGTCGGCAGGGCGGTGTCGACGACCCTCTCGACCAGCTTCTCGGTGCGGCGGCGGTAGGCGATCAGGTCGGCGACGGTGACCATCTTCAGGCCGTGGCGCTCGCAGTAGGGGCCGAGGTCGGGAACGCGGGCCATCGTGCCGTCGTCGTTCATCACCTCGCAGATCACCCCGGCCGGGGTGAGCCCGGCGAGGCGGGCGAGATCGACGCTGGCCTCGGTGTGGCCGGTGCGCTCCAGCACGCCGCCGTCCTTGGCCCGCAGCGGAAACATGTGGCCGGGGACGACGATGTCGCGGGGCCCGGAGTTGGGGTCGATCGCGACCTGGATCGTGTGGGCGCGGTCGTGGGCGGAGATGCCGGTGCTGACGCCCCCCGCGGCCTCGATCGTGACCGTGAAGGCGGTCTGCAGCGGCGCCTCGTTCTTGGCCGCCATCAGGTTGAGGCCGAGCTTCTCGCAGCGCTCGGCGGTCAGGGCGAGGCAGATCAAGCCGCGCGCCTCCTTGGCCATGAAGTTGACCGCCTCGGGCGTGGCGAACTGCGCCGCCATCACCAGGTCGCCCTCGTTCTCGCGGTCCTCGCCGTCGCAGACGACGACCATGCGGCCGCGGCGGATCTCCTCGATCGCTTCCTCGATCGTCGAGAACGGGCTCTCGCCGGCGTCCCGATCCCTCTGCTCTGTCTTCTGCGGCTCGGTCATCTGGCTCACGCCGGCTCCTCTCCAACGAATGGTGTCATCAATCGCTCCACGTACTTCGCCACCACGTCGCACTCGACGTTCAGCTCATCGCCGGCGGCGAGCGTTCCAAGGTTCGTGCGCTCGAGGGTCTCGGGGATCAGGGAAACCTCAGCCCAGGAGTCGCCCAGCGTTGCGACTGTGAGGCTGACCCCGCTGAGGGCGATCGAGCCC
>DASUIY010000011.1:0-5583 GCA_036279555.1 Solirubrobacterales bacterium
CGCCGGCCTTCTACAAGCTGGCCGCGATGTGGTCGAGCCAGGAGGGCTCGCTGCTGCTCTGGGCCTGGGTGCTCTCGATCGCCGCCGCCGCGGCGCTCTACTCGACCCGCCACCGCCTGCGCGAGCTGGTTCCCTGGGCGACCGCGGTGATGATGGGGATCGCCGCCTTCTTCACCGGGCTGATGCTGTTCGCGCCCGACGTCGACCCCTTCGCGACCCTGAGCCCGGTCCCCGCCGACGGGGTCGGCCTCAACCCGCTGCTGCAGCACCCGAGCATGATGATCCACCCGCCGATGCTCTACTCGGGGTACGTCGCCTTCACCGTGCCCTTCGCCTTCGCGATCGGCGCCCTGATCACCCGCCGCGTCGACGCCGAGTGGATCCGCGCCACCCGCCGCTTCGCCCTGATCGCCTGGGCCTTCCTCGGCTTCGGCCTCCTGCTCGGCGCCCGCTGGTCCTACACCGAGCTCGGCTGGGGCGGCTACTGGGCCTGGGACCCGGTCGAGAACGCGGCGCTGATGCCGTGGCTGATCGGCACCGCCTTCCTGCACTCGATCATGGTCCAGGAGAAGCGGGGGATGCTGAAGGTCTGGAACGCCTGCCTGATCGTCGCCACCTTCTCGCTGGCGCTGCTCGGCACCTTCCTCGTCCGCTCGGGCGTGCTGCAGTCGATCCACGCCTTCGGCGACAGCACCGTCGGCCCATACATCCTCGGCCTGATCGCGGTGGTGCTGATCGGCTCCACGGCGCTGATCGTCTCCCGCCTCGACGACCTGCGCTCGCCGAAGCGGATCGACTCGCTCGCCTCGCGCGAGGCCGTCTTCGTCGTCAACAACCTGCTCCTGGTCGCCCTCTGCGCGACGATCTTCTGGGGCACCTTCTTCCCGCTGATCTCCGAGCTCTTCACCGGCGAGAAGTCCTCGCTGGCGGCGCCGTGGTTCGACCGCTACACCACCCCGCTGGCGATCTTGCTCGTCCTCTTCACCGGGATCGGGCCGCTGCTGGCCTGGCGTCGGGTCAGCTGGGCGACGGCGAAGCGGGTCTTCCTCGTCCCCTCGCTGGTCGCCGCCGCGGTCGGGGCCGGGCTCGTCGCATTCGCCGGCGCCGCCTCGGAGCCGTGGGCCCTCGCCCTCTTCGTCTTCGCCAGCTTCGCCCTGGTCGGCCTCGGGCAGGAGTTCTGGCGCGGAGCGACGGCGCGGCGCTCGCTGCGCGGCGGCTCGCTGCCGGCGGCCGTGGCCGGGATCGTCTCGACCAACCGGCGGCGCTACGGCGGCTACATCGTCCACGTCGGCATCGCCGTGCTGCTGATCGGGATCGCCGCCTCCTCCAGCTTCCAGACCAACCGCGACCTGCGGCTGGCGCCGGGGGAGAGCGCCGAGGTCGACGGCCGCACGGTCACATACGAGCGCCCCACGGTTGCCGTCGATGCGCAGAAGTTCAGCTTCGGCGGCGTCGTCGCGGTGCAGCAGGGCGACCGCTCCTTCGTCCTGCGCCCGGCCCGGCGCTACTACCGGCCGACCGGCCAGGAGAGCGGCACGATCTCCAGCTTCTTCGAGGGCGAGGCGACCAGCGAGGTCGGGCTGAAGGCCGGCCTCGGCAGCGACTTCTGGACGTCGATGGCGCCGGACATCGCCGCGGTCCAGCGCCGAGTGCGGGCGGCCGATCGCGGCTTCCGGGCCTGCGTGAGCGGCGAACCGGGTACGCCGCCCCAGTGCCGCGCCGTCGCCCAGCTGATGCGGGCCGCGGTCGCCAGCCCGCAGCTGCGCCCGGTCGCGCTCGCCCAGATCGAGCGGTTGCAGACGGCGACCGCCGAGCGAATCGCCCGCAGCTACCTCTCCGAGAGCTCGGTCGCGACGTTCCGCGTGATCGTCGATCCGCTGGTTACGTGGATGTGGATCGGCGGCCTGATCGCCCTCTCGGGCGCCCTGATCGGGATCTGGCCCGCTCGCCGCCCCCGCCGCCGGCTCGTCGCCGACACCGAGCTGGAGGCGCTGAAGGAAGCCAAGTACCGCGAGATCCGCGACGCCGAGCTCGACCACGCCGCCGGCAAGCTCTCCGACGAGGACTTCGCCCTGCTCGACGCCGAGCTGCGCCGGGAGGCGATCGAGATCCTCGGCAACGGCAACGGTGCCAACGGCGCCGGTACGCCGGCGCAGGCCAAGCAGCCGCCCGAGCCCGTCTAGATTTTCAGCAGGACCAGGGTGTTGACGACGAAGAGGATCGCGAAGAAGATCGTCGCCCGGTCGAGGTTGCGCTCGACCATCGAGCCACCGCCGAAGGAGCTGCCCCCACCGCCGATGCCGAAGGCACCGGAAAGGCCGGTGTCTTTGCCCGAGTGCAGCAGGATCAAGAAGATCAGCACCACGGAGATGACCACTTGGAGGAGGCTCAGCAGCGTGTACACGGGCGGGATGGTAGCGGGACGCGGGCCGGGTCGTCCTCGACAATAGGCATCCTGGTGTTGCGCTGGTTTACAAAGTTCGCTATCTTGTCAACCAACGGGACGCAACCTGGGAATTTGACAAGGAGGAGCGATGGAGGCAGCAACCCATAGTCATCACGACCACGGGCCCGCGATCGAGCTCAACCCCGCCACCTGGCGCGACGGTAAGCGTTACGCGTGGCTGCTCGGCCTGGTCATTCCCTTCGCGCCCTTCATCGCCTGGGCCAGCGTCGAGGTGACCGGGTTCGACTTCTTCTGGTTCTTCGGGCCGCTGCTCGTCTTCGTCGCCTTCCCGATCCTCGACATCGTCATCGGCATGGACGCGACCAACCCGCCCGACAGCGTGCTCAAGTGGCTCGAGCAGGACCGCTACTACCGCTGGTGCACCTACCTCTTCATCCCCGTTCAGTACGCGGGGCTCGTCTTCGCTTGCTGGCTCTGGTCCAGCGGCGATCTCTCGACCCTGGAGAGCATCGGCCTGGCGCTGACGATGGGCGTCGTCGGCGGGATCGCGATCAACACCGCCCACGAGCTCGGCCACAAGCGCGACGGGACGGAGCGCTGGCTGAGCCGGGTGGCGCTGGCCCAGACCGGCTACGGCCACTTCTTCATCGAGCACAACCGCGGCCACCACGTTCGCGTCGCCACCCCCGAGGACCCCGCCAGCTCGCGGCTGGGGGAGAGCTTCTGGGCCTTCCTGCCGCGCACCGTCAAGGGCAGCATCACCTCGGCCTGGGGAATCGAGGCCGCCCGCCTCGACCGGATGGGCAAGTCGCCCTGGACGCTGCGCAACGACGTCCTCGGCGCCTGGGCGATGACGGTCGTCCTCTTCGGCGCGCTGGTGGCCGTCTTCGGGCTCGTCGTCCTGCCCTACCTGCTGATCCAGGCCCTCGGCTTCATCCTGCTGGAGGTCGTCAACTACCTCGAGCACTACGGCCTGCTGCGTCAGAAGCGCGAGGACGGGCGCTACGAGCGCTGCCTTCCCGAGCACAGCTGGAACAGCAACAACGTCGCCTCCAACGTCCTGCTCTACCACCTGCAGCGCCACAGCGACCACCACGCCAACCCCACCCGCCGCTACCAGGCCCTGCGCCACGTCGACGAGGCGCCGCAGCTTCCCACCGGCTACGCGGGGATGATCGTGCTCGCCTGGTTCCCGCCGCTGTGGCGGCGGGTGATGGACCCTCGCCTGCTGGAGCACTATGGCGGCGACGTGACCCGGGCCAACGTCCAGCCGCGCAAGGCCGGCCGCATCCTCGCTCGTTACGGTGCAGCATGACCTTCCGGTGCGCCTTTACCCCTCTATGCGTGGACAAAGCGCACCGGAAGGAGGTCGTTCTGTGAGCCGCTGGCGCTGCCCCGGCTGCGGGTACGTCTACGACGAGGAGCAGGGCCACCCGCGCGAGGGTTTCCCGGCGGGGACGCCGTGGAGCGAGGTGCCCGACGACTGGGCCTGCCCCGACTGTGGGGTGCGGGACAAGGTCGACTTCGAGCTCGACGGGGAGGCGCCGCGCGAGTGACCGCGGCGGCTGGCACGATTCCCGCCGTGGCGACCGCACGCACGCCCTACCCGCAGGCCGCCAAGGAGCTGCTGCGCGAGACGCTGTTCGGAGCGGCGCGCGACGAGCTGCAGAGCCGCGCCTGGTCGGAGATCACGATGTCCGACATCGCCGGCGCCGCCGGCGTCAGCCGCCAGACCCTCTACAAGGAGTTCGGCAGCCGCGACGAGTTCGGCCAGGCATTCGTCATCCACGAGGGCGAACGCTTCCTCGACGGCGTCGACGCCGCCGTGCGCGAGCACCTCGACAATCCCCGCGCCGCGGTCGGCGCCGCGCTCTCGACCTTCCTCCACGCCGCCGGCGAGGACCCGCTCGTCCGCATCCTGCTCAGCGACGACGGCACCGGCGGCATGCTCCCCTTCGTCACCACCCAGGGCATGCCGGTGGTCCAGTGGGCCACCGCTCGCCTCACCGTGACGATCGAAGAGGGCTGGCCCCAGGCACCGGATGCCGATGTCAAGCTCCTCGCCGAGTCGCTGGTCCGCCTCGCGATCAGCTACATCACCGCGCCCGGCGACTCGCCCGAGAAGACCGCCAGCCAGGCGGGCGACCTGCTCGGCCCGTTCATCGACCGGGCGCTGGGAACCTAGGGCGCGCCGCGTTCGAGCCGGCGCTCCAGGCTGGCGCGGACCTCGGGCCACTCGGAGTCGATCACGCTGTAGAAGGCCGAGTCCCGCTGGCCCACGTCGGGGACGATCATGTGGTTGCGCAGGACGCCCTCGAACTGGGCGGGCAGGGCGGCGAGGGCGGCACGGGAGCGCTCGTTGCGGGCGTCGGTCTTGAACTCGACCCGGACGCAATCGAGGGTCTCGAAGGCGTGGCGCATCATCAGCAGCTTGGCCTCGACGTTGGCGCCGCTGCGCCAGGCGCTTGGGTGCAGCCAGGTCCAGCCGATCTCGACGACCCGGTCGCCGAGGCGGACGTTGAGGTAGCGGCTGCTGCCGATTGCCCTGCCGGTGCGGGCGTCGCGGGTGGTGAACGGGCCCTCGCTGCCGGCCTCCGCCGCTTCCAGCGTCAACCGCATCCAAGGGTCGAAGCGGTCGCGCTCGTTCAGGTGCGCCAGCCAGGCCCAGATCTCGGTTGGCTGTGCCGCCTCCCAGAGCTCCTCTGCGTGCTCCTCCCGCAGCGGCTCGAGCGTGACGATCGAACCCTCGAGTCGTGCGGTCAGGTTCTCCACGGTCGCCATTCTCCCAGCGCTGACTTCGCCTTTTTGGGGGATATAGCGCCCAAAAAGGCGAAGTCAGCGTTGCAGGGGCGGCTGCCGCTCGAGTGAGATACAGAAGACGAAACGGCGGAAGCCGGTCTCGTCGACGCTGTCGCGCTCGGGCGCCCGCTCGTAGCCGAGCGATTCGTAGAGCCGGTGGCCGGCGGCCTGGTAGGGGCGGCTCCAGAGCGCGATCGCCGGCCAGCCCTCTGCCCGCGCCAGCGTGGCGCAGCGCTCGGCCAGGGCGCGACCGATGCCGCGCCGACGGGCGCCCGAGCCGACGACCAGTCGCGCGAGTTCGGCCTCGCCCGCGCCGGCGACGGCGCGCGAAGGCTCCTCGGGCGCGAGCAGGGCGGCGACGCCGATCACCGCTCCGT
>DASUIY010000012.1:0-8986 GCA_036279555.1 Solirubrobacterales bacterium
GGGCTTCGGGTTGACGGCAGGCAGACCTACAAGACGGTCGGGGAGAAAATCTCCGCTGCCCGGAAGGCTCGCGATGAAGCCCTCGCCCGTCGCAGTCGCGGGGAGCAATTCGAGGCGAACCCGAGGCTTACCTTCGGGGAAGCAGCCGATAGCTGGCTCTCGACTCAGGTTGCCGATCTGAGGCCGGCCACCAGGGCCAGCTATCGGAACAGCGTTGAGATTCACCTTCGCCCCCAGTTCGGCGGGCGGCGCTTGAATCGGATCACCGCAGACGACTGGGCCGCTTTCGTCGTGAAGCTTCGGAAAGCAGGCAAGGCCGAGTCGTCCATCGCGTCGATCCTGACGGCGGCGAGGCGCATCTACAAGTACGCGGCGCGGCGGATGAACTGGCACGGTGTCCAGACCCTTGCGCTGCTCGAAAGCCGCGAGCGGCCCAAGACGACCGCAGCGGCGAGGCACCGACTCTTTACCGACCAAGAGCTTGCCCAGACGCTGGCGGCAGCATGGGAGCCTTTCCGAACGCTGTTCGTCTTCGCGGCCACCACTGGCGCTCGTATGTCGGAGTGCCTTGGACTGGTTTGGGCGGACATCGACCTGACCGGACTCGACAAGGCGTCGGTCAGCTTCGAGTTCCAGGCTTCGCGTCGGGGCGGCGTCCGCGTCGAGTTGAAGACAGATGAGAGCAAGCGGGTCGTAGAGCTACCGAGGTTCCTGGCGAAGATGCTCGCGGCGCACAAGATCAAGAGCGCTCATAGCCAACCTGACGCCTTCGTCTTCTGCACCAGGTCCGGCAAGCCGTTGGGCCAGCGCAACGTCAGCAGAGCGCTAAGGCGAGCGCAGAAGGCCGCCACCGATGCCAAGGGCAGCCCCACGTTCCCCATCCTCCACCAGAAGGATGCTGGCGAGCCGGTGCCAGTCCCGAGAGGCGCGGTCCCTTGTTTCCACAGCTTCCGGCACACAGCGGCAAGCTGGGCCATCGCAGAAGGCGAAGGCGCGGAAGAGATCTCCTGGCAGCTAGGGCACAAGGACTCGACTGTGACCAGGAAGATCTACATCCAAGAGGTCAAGTCGGCCGAGCGGAGCGCGAGGCGTCGCGAGCAGATGGAGCAGCGATACGGTCGGATCGTGGTTGCGAAATAGTTGCGCAAGGCCGAATCGGAATCGACCAGGATGCAGCCTCAGCGGCCCTGGACCCCAGTATTCATGAGGGAAAGCGAAGCAGGACGAATCGGCCCGAATCGGCCAGCGCTCAACTCGTAATGAAGGGGTCCCCGGTTCAAATCCGGGCGTCGGCTCTCAGCACTCTCTTTTGATCCCCGGCGGCCAGGCGCTACAGTCTTTCTGAGCAGGGGGCCCGTGGGGGGCCGGGACACGTCGTGTCGTTCCCACGGAGCCTAGGAGAGATATGAAGCGCAGATTCGCGGTCTCGGCCCTCGCAGTCGCACTCTTCGCCTGCCTGGCGGCAGCACCGGCGGGGGCAAGCCCGGGCGCGTCGGCCGCCAAGCAGAAGGGCAAGGGGAAGCAGGCCGAGAACAAGGTCTTCCTCACCTGTAAGCACGGCTGCAAGTTCCGCACGATCCAGCGGGCCGTGGACGCCGCGGGTTCGTTCAAGGACAAGCAGAAGAACGACGGGGTGCAGGCGATCGTCAAGGTCAAGCCGGGCAAGTACGTGGAGGGCGTCGTGCTCGACGGGCGGCTGCGCAAGAAGGAGTTCGACGGGCTGAAGATCGTCGGCCTGAAGAAGGACCCACACAAGCAGGTCCTCGAAGGCAAGAACGCCAAGGGCGAGCTGGGCCCGGCCCAGAACGGGATCGAGGCGGTCGACGTGAACGGCCTCGTGATCCGCAACCTATGGGCGCGCAACTACGAATCGAACGGGTTCTTCATCCACGCCGCGACCCAGGCAGGCCAGGAATGCGACGGCTACAAGATGGAAAACCTGCTCGCCTCCGGCAACCGCTCCTACGGCCTCTTCGCCAAGGGCTGCCTGGGCGGCAAGATGCTCCATTCGAGCGGCTGGCGCCACGGCGACTCCGCGTTCTACGTCGGCGAAACGCCCTGCGACACCACCACCTGGACCAACCACGGCGACGCGCCGCCGCCCTGCCAGGCGAAACCGAAGTGGACGGTCCTGCGCGACCTGAACAGCTACGAAAACGTGCTCGGCTACTCCGGCACCAATTCGAAGTACGTGAAGATCGTCGACTCGAACTTCTTCAACAACGGAGCCGGGATCGTGCCCAACACGCTCGACAGCGAGGGGTACGAGCCGAACGGGTGGAACTACATCGAACAGAACAACGTGTTCTGGAACAACTACGACTACTTCCTCGCCGGCTCGTCCTTCAAAACGGTCTCGGCGGGGCTGGGTGAGCTCTCCGGCCTGACGATCAACTACCCGACGGGGACCGGCATCATCCTCTACGGCGGCGCCGGCAACATCGTGCGGCAGAACAACGTCTTCGGCAACTACAAGTGGGGCATCGCCTCCTTCTCGGGGCCGGGGGAATCCTTCGTCGCAAACGAGGGCAACGACGCGAAGAGCATCAACAACCAGATCGCCGAAAACACGATGGGGCGGGACGGGGCCGACCCGAACGGGGAATACGACTTCCTCGGCGACGCCACCGGCGGCGGCAACTGCTGGGCCGCCAACAGCGCCGGCTCGACCTTCGCCCCAGGCAACGGCTCGGTGCCGCTGAGCCAAATCTACCCCGCCTGCCCGCAGGCCCCCGTGCTGGCCGACCGGGTGCAGAGCATCAACCTCTTCGCCGGCATCCAGGTCGTCCTCACCGACCTCACCAACCCGGCGACGATCCTCGGCTACGCCGGGCAGAGCCCGCCGCAGAACCAGGAGTGCAGCTGGGTGCGGCGGGTGCCGGCCCACCCAGCGTTCGAGAGCTTCACCCCTGTCGAGGTGCCGGCCCAGCCGGGAGAGGTGACGTGCCCGTAGGGGGTATGCGAAGGCGGGTGGCGCTGACGGCTTGCCTGGTCCTTGCAGGCATCGCCTGGCCCGTTGCGTCGAGCCCGGCCGCGGGGGCGGCGAAGCCGAAGCTCGTCGAAGTCGCCGATTTCTTCTTCGCGCCGAGCGCGGTGACGATCCACGAGGGCGGAAAGGTCAAGTGGGTGTGGGCGGCGACCAACGTCGAGTCCCACGACGTGCACCTGAAGCAGGGGCCGAAGGGCCTGAAGAAGAAGGGCACGTACTCCACCAAGACGACGGCGGTGACCAACGCCACCTTCGTCAAGGCCTTCCCCACTCCCGGCAGCTATCGCTACATCTGCACGATCCACCCGACCAAGATGAAGCTGACGGTGACGGTGAAGAAGTAGGCGGCGGTGAGTCCCGGCCCGCTAGACCGCCGCTCTTTCCTCGGGCTCTCCGGGGCGGCCTTCGTCTGCACGCTGGCGGGCCAGCGCGTGAGCGCCGAGCAGGGGCAGATCGACGTCGACCGGCTGGCCGGCGGCGTCGAGGTGCCGCCGCGGGTCGCGGCCGCCAACGGCAGCGCCGCCTCGGCCTCCGCCGCCGCGACGGGGACGGCGAGCGCGCAGGTCCGCGAGCACTGGATCGCCGCCGAGCAGCGGAGCTGGAACATCGTCCCCACCCATCGCGACCAGATGATGGCCGAGCCGGTCAAGGGCCACACGACCTTCAGCGCCTACGCCTACCGCCCCTACTCGCCCGGCTTCGAGGCGCCGCTCGGGCCGGCCACCGTGCCGGGCCCCCCGATCGAGGCCGAAGTCGGCGACACGGTCGTCGTCCACTTCCGCAACAAGCTGAAGGCGCCGGTGACGGTGCACCCGCACGGGATCTTCTACTCCAGCGAAATGGACGGCGCCTACAAGGGCAAGTGGACCGACCCCGGCGGCTTCGTCCAGCACGGCCGCACCTTCACCTACGTCTGGGAATGCCGCGAGGGGACCGAGGGGACCTGGCTCTACCACGACCACGGCCCGATGGACCCGCTGCCGGTCTTCCGCGGCCTCTTCGGCCCCCTGCTGATCCGCAAGGCGGGAGAAGCGCGCCCCAACCGCGACTTCTTCCTCGCCTTCCACACCTGGGACCCCTCGACCACGGGGCTGCGCAACACCTACTACTGCGTCAACGGCAGGGCCTATGCCGGCAACACGCCGACCCTTGAAGCGAAGGTCGGCGAGCGGGTCGCGTTCCACGTCTACGGCGTCGACAACTTCTTCCACACCTTTCACCTGCACGGGCACCGCTGGACGGAGCCCGACGGCACGATCGTCGACAACAGGACCTTCGGCCCGGCCGACTCCTTCAGCTTCGAGATCGTCGAGGACAACCCCGGCCGCTGGTTCTACCACTGCCACGTCTTCCAGCACCTCCACCAGGGGATGAACGGTTGGTACGTCGTCTCCTGAGACCCCGCGGTCGCAGTTGTGTCCGCTATGCGGCGATAACTGCGACCGCAATGGCGCTGCTGGCGGCTCCGGCGGCGGACGCCGCCAACACGCGGGTCTCGATCTCCAACTTCGCCTGGTCGAACGCCCAAGCCCAGATCGACCTGGGCGAGAAGGTGACCTGGGACTGGATCGGGCCCGACCTTGCCCACTCGGTGACCGGGGCCTCGGCCAACGCCCTGGGCTGGGACTCGGATCCCGGAACCGACGCGCCCAGCCACCAGCTCGGCGACTCCTTCACGCTGCAGTTCTCCCAGCCCGGCACCTACGCGTTCCTTTGCAAGCTGCACTCCTCCGTGCGCGGCGAGGTCACCGTCTCGGACGTGCCCGGCAATCCCGACTCCGACCCCGGTCCGCAGGCGCCGCTCGAGCTCGACGTGAAGAGGCCGACCCTGGGAGCGGTGAGCGTCAAGCGCCAGCAGCTGCACGGCCGCGGCGGCACCGCGGCCACGGCCCAGATCAGCGAGCGCGGCACACTCGAAGCCGAGTACTACCGCCTCCGCCCCAAAGGGGGTCGCAAGTTCAACGGCTACGCCGAGTGGAAGGCGTTCATCGGCATCAACCGCTTCTTCCTGGGCGCCCACTCAAAGCACTTCAAGGCCCGCCCGGGCCGCTACCTGGCCGTCCTCCGCGCCACCGACCTGGCCGCCAACACCTCCAAGCCGGTCCGCAAGCGCTTCGCGATCCTCGGCTAAGGCCGCCTCCCTGAACCGACCAGCCGGTCGACCCTCTCCCATGGTCCGCAACTCGTCGCGACCTGGCGGTCGAGCATGACGCTGGGACTCGCGCCGAGCTCGGGGCAGCCCCGGTAGCCGGTGACGGCGGCGAGGAGGTGCGAGATGCCGAACCAGGTGGGGACGAGCGAGGCCGGCCAGAGGGCGATCCGGCCGGGCAGCTTGCGGGAGCACATCGCGCCTGCGATCGCAAGGAAGCCGGCGCCGGCCACGGCGCGAGCCCCGCGTTCGGGACGGCTCATCGAATCGCCGGCTCTCGATTCCTCCTTGGCGCCCTGGCAGCACCCGCCACCGAGCAGGCCGCCATCGCTCGAGACATTGGACATAGGATTTCCTTTCTCGTGGTTGGAGATCCGAGGGTCTACAACCTCAAGTACACTTTAAGTCAAGCCCCATGGACACGAGCGACGCCGAGCTGACGATTGGGGAAGCGGCCGACCGCGCCGGGGTGCCGCCGTCGACTCTTCGCTACTGGGAGAGCGCGGGCTTGCTGACACCGCCACGGCGAGTTGGCGGCAAGCGGCGCTACCACGCCGAAGCTCTACGCCAGATAGAGCTGGTCGCACTGGCCAAGCGGGCCGGATTCACCCTGGCCGAGACGAGGATCATTCTCGCCGGGCTCTCGGAAAAGACGCCGCCGCCGAGGATCTGGCGCGAGCTCGCCAGCGGCAAGCTTCCCGAGATCGAGCGGACGCTGGTCGAGGCGGCCGCGATGAAGCGGGTGCTGGAGGAGGGGCTTCGCTGCGAGTGCCTCAGCCTCGAGGACTGCCTGCGCCTGGTCGGGCACGCGATGCCCCTTAGCTAACGCTTTCCTTGTTGGGATTCGGAGAGGTCTATCTACTGGCTGTGCTGAGCACGGTGATGTTCGGCGCTCCCAACGACCACGGGCATGCGACGTTCACGAAAATGAATTGGTTTTTTAAAAAGATCAGATTTTAAGTATTTCCTTTTAATCGTCTACGCGTAGCCTACGCAACTTCGGTAGGCCCACTCACTGCCACAACGCCACATGTCAACCTCCAGCCGCCTTCGATCTTTCCAGTGGCACCCCATCGTCCACGAACGATGGGGAAACGAGCGACTGCACTTTTGGTTCCTCAAATATCGCTCAATCTATGACCGCACCAAATACGTGCGCAAACTCGAAGAGCTCTTTGGCGAGCTCGATATTCTTTCCTACAGAATCTATGAGCTAACGGGTGGGTTCGACCTCCTCGCCCGGATATGGGTTCCACATACGATTAGAACGGCGGATCTAGAGGATCGGTTCTACCGAATGGATCAGGTCGACGAGGCGCAGCATTTCAGGGTCCTGGATACCTACAGACACTGGCCCTGGCGTGATCGTCAAAACGGAAGCTATGACGTTCTTCAGCCAGAGCCGCTGGCGGTTGATGCCGGACCACTTAGTCGGGACTTGATCATTCTCAATGAAGCATCCGAGGACGTCCCTGCTGCTGGAAGAAATGGAAACGGCAATGCCAGCCCTTCGGCACTGGTCAACCGTAAGGAACTTTCCGCGCTGTTGACACAGTACGAAGGGGAAAAACTTCTCATACGGCCCACTTACCGCAACAAAGGCATCAAGTTCGCGGTACTCGTCACCTCACAACGGGGCAACCCGGACCAAGTAGAGGCCATTACAACCGAGATTTCGGGGATCATCGACAAAGCATGTCGGAGGGGAAGCCTGAACGAGGCGTCCTTGTATTTCGGACAAGGCCTGGAAACCGGCCGGTACCTGATTTTGGCTCGAGTCCCGTACACGCAATATCACGACGTAAGCGAGCACCTCCTCGTGCCGATCAACAAGCTCATGGGGATAGTCGCAACGCGTACCTTCACCTATGGCATTGCAACGGTTAGCTTTGTCGCGCGACGCGAGATCCTTCCGGTCGAAGAACCGGACACTCCACTGGTTCCGGAGGATCCGATGGAGATGCTGGCCGAGGAGGAGTCCCAAACACTGGAGGTGAAAGGCTCTGGCCTTACAAATCTCGATCGTTGGATCAAACATGGCGGGAAACACGCCGACGATGAGAGGACGGTCGTCCAGCTTGCGCGAGCCATTGTCTCTCTGCTTAACTCAGCAGGGGGCGTGGTCCTCCTTGGTGGACTAGAGGAGTCGAAATACCCAAAGGAGGAGGACGAGCACGGCCGCCTTGGCGACTATGCGGACATCCGGCTTGGTAACTATCTCTGCCTCGGTATTGACCGTGAGATGAAGCGCCGAGGAGGTTGGGACTCCTATGTCCGCCACCTTCGCAAGAAGCTTTTGAAGCGGATTGGTGGCGGCAGTGATTTCTGGATTGGCCCTTTCGAGAAGCGCACGGTGATCACACCCGATGGCCAAACCCGAACGCTTCTCGCGATCCCCGTGGGCCAGCCTGATGAATGGTTCTGGCTTGATAAGGACGCATTCATAGTGAGGCGAGGCCCGGAATCGAAACGCCTGAAAGGCAAAGAAATGACAGATTACATGCGCGTGATGGGGCCCCGCGGTGGCTTTCAACCGGCCTAGCGCAGATATTGGCCAAATTTACAAATTCGCATTGGGTTTCGCGGCCTTGATTTGCAGCCTCATGCTTACATGTCTCCTCACCTCTGCTCCTGCCAAGGGACAGCAAGGAATGCCTACGCGGCCCGAGGGGGTATTGACCCTCGCCAGACTTGAAGAGGATAAGCTGCGAGCGGAAACCGCCCAGATCGAAGCCGATACGAAGAATTCGATCGGAGTGCGCGGCTTCTTCACCGCTTTTGCTGCTCCCCTGACAGGACTAGCGGCAATTGCTGCCATCGGTGTAAGTCTGATTGGCCTCCAGCGCGACCGGCAGCGCCAGCGCGAACAGATTGCCGACGCGTCGCGCCGACAGCTCGACGAGAGGCTCGCTGACGTCCTGCTCGGCCTTGGATCGGAGAGCGAGGCGATTCAAGCGGGCGCTGCTGTGTCGCTGCTGACATTTCTCAGCAAGGAGAACCAACGGTTTCACCAACAAGTTCGTTGGGTTACCTTGGCCAACCTGAAGGTGCCACATTCTGTAGCTGTCCAGGCACTCCTAGTCCGCACTTTTGAGAACGCGATGCGGACCGCAGGACCGCTCAGCCCGGGAGAGTTGGATTTCTCCCATGCGTTACTGGACGGAGCTTCACTGGAAGGGCTGGCCCTAGATCAAACTTTGCTTAATGGTGCCCGGTTGCGCGGAGCCAAACTTTCGGGAGCAAGCCTTGTTGCCGCACGGGGGAGGAGCACTCAGCTCGGCGATGCGAATCTTACCGGCGCCGACACGAGCTTGCTTAATGCGCAGCTATATGAGCTGCAGGCTCCAAAAGCGAACTTCGGCGGGGCCGATCTCAACAACGCGCACATGAAAAAGGCCGACCTCAGAGGTGCCTTCTTTCGTGGAACGCGGCTCCAAGCAGCGCATCTGGAGGGCTCGCGGCTGCAGGGCGCTAGGTTCGAGGGAGCCAATGTGGCGGACACCTATTTCCTCGACGCTGAATTCGACCAGAGTAGCTTGCAAAGTCTCATTCGCGCCGAGAACTGGTCGAAAGCCCACCTCTCACCTGTGGACGAGATGAAACTCATCGAGCTCGCTTCTTCCCAGGCGAAAGACTGAGCGCAAGACTGCGGCCCAACGAAGGGCGAACCCAACGAGGGGCCGCGCGGCGCAGGGTACCAGTTCAGCATTCGATCGCGACCGAGAAACCTAGTCCCTCTGGCCTTCGAACTTGTAACCGACGCCGCGCACGGTGACGACCAGTTCGGGGCGCTGGGGGTCGCGCTCGACCTTCTGGCGCAGGTTGGAGATGTGGACGTCGCAGGCGCG
>DASUIY010000013.1:0-4871 GCA_036279555.1 Solirubrobacterales bacterium
TCCGCGAACGCCGCTCGCTCTAGTGGCGAAGATCCTCGCCATCGTCGGAGACCTGATGCTGGCGAGCCGGGTCGAGGAGAGCCTCCGTGCGGCGGGCCACGAAGTCTCCATCGCCCCCGCCCTCCCGGACCCACTGGAAGCCGACGCAATCGTCTGCGACCTGGATGGTGCCGACATGGACGCCCTCGCCGCAACTCCCATCCCCGTCCTCGGCTTCTACTCACACATAGATGTGGAGACGAAGAAATCCGCCGAAGCCGCCGGCATCACCCAAGCCGTCCCCCGCTCCAGAATGGCGAGGGAGCTTCCAACCCTGGTCAGCAAGCTGCTCGAAGGCTGACCTCCGGCGAGACGGACGGGGACCCCTCTGATGGGAACTCGCGAAGCAACTCAACCTCTGTACCGCCATCACGCTCCCGGTGCGGAGCCCCAGCAGAGGGGCCCCCGTCCGTCTTACTCAACCGGCGGCAGCAAATCCGGCCCGGGAATCGGCGTCCCATGCGGGTCATGGCTCGGCTCCCCCAGCTTCGCCGCGATCAGCAACTCCAGCTCCTCGGAGATGTAGTGCTCCAGCACCTCGGCCTCCTCGTGGACGCGGTCGTCGGGCATCCCCAGCGCCTCGGAGAGGTAGGCCTCGATCAGGCGGTGGTGGCGGATCACCTCCAGCGCCACCTTCTCCCCCGCCGGGGTCAGCGTGACGCCCTTGTACGGCAGGTACTCGGCCAGGCCGAGGTCGCCGAGCCGCTTCAGCATCGAGGTCGCGGTCCCCGGCGCCACCCCGAGCCGCTCGGCCAGCTCGCCGTTGGTGACCGGGCCGGCGCGCTTGCCGGAGAGCGCGTAGATCGCCTTCGCGTAGTCCTCGATCGCCTCCGTCCCCGGCGCGCGCCGCGGGCTGGTGCCGCCGGTCGCCATCAGACCGAGACCAACAGGCCGGTCACGTAGAGGAGGGCGATCCCGGCAAGCAGGCCGGCAATGGAGAGCGGGTGCAGGATCCGCCCTTCGTCGTTGCGCATCGCCGGGGCGATCTGCACGATCACCCTGGCAATCGCGCCGACGCCGACGCCGAAGAGCAGGGCCGCCAGGCTGGGATTGAAGGCGGCGGCGCCGATCCAGGCGCCGAGGATCGCCGGGGCGCCGGCGATCAAGCCGAGGGCGGCGAGGTGGCCGAACCGGGCCCCGGCGGTCGGCCCGGCGCCCTCGCGCAGCGGCGCCACGATCGCCAGTCCCTCGGTGGTGTTGTGGATCGCGAAGCCGACGACGAGGAAGGCGCCCAGTGCGAGCGCCCCGGTCGCGTAGGCGGAGCCGATAGCCAGGCCCTCGCCGAGGTTGTGGAGCCCGATCCCGATCGCGACCAGCAGCGCCATGTAGAGGCCCCCCTGGGTGGCGGTCCCGCCGGCGTCGGCTCGGCGGCGGGCCAGGTAGGCATCGACTCCGGCCAGCAGCAGGTAGGCGACCAGCGCCCCGGCGAAGACCAGCGCGGCGCCGCCGAAGGCGCCCGGCGCTGCCGCAGCGATCTCCAGCCCCTCGAGCGCGGCGTCGATGCCGAGCAGGGCGAGGAGGCCGACGGTGAATGCGATCAGGGCGCCGACCCAGCGGGCGTCGATGCGGCGAACGAAGGGCAGCCAGAGCAGGCCGAGCGCGATCGGGATCACCCCGACGTAGACGCCGAGCAGGGCCATCAGGCCGTAGAAGCCGAGGTCGGCCTCCGGCGTTTCCGCGGCGACCGGGATCGACGCGTCGACCGTCCCGCCCGAGGCGGTGAGGATGAAGATCTCGTAGGCCTCGCCCTCGATCCAGGGATACGCGATCGTCAGCGTGGTCGAGCCGAGCCGTCCGATCTCGGTGCCGTCACTGGCGGTGAAGGGCGCATAGGCGTCGTTGACCGCGACCTGGGCGAGGTCGACCGGGTCCGGCCCGTCGTTGCGCAGGGTCAGCTCGATCTCGCCGGGCCGCAGCGTCGTGCGTTCGACCACGACCTCCTCGACCGGCGGGCCGGTCCGCTCGCCCAGCCCGGGCCCTCCGAGCAGAGCGAAGGCGCCGATTGCGGCGCCGATCAGAGCGAGTGGGATCAGGCCCAGCAGCCAGGCCGGCATGCCGCCGGAGGCGCGCTCGGCCTGCGCCGCCGCCTCCATCAGGCCTTCCTCCCCGCCCCGCCCCAGGGCAGGTCGCAGTACGCGGCCGACGCCGCCGCGGCGGTCAGCCGCGACGGGTTGCCGACCCGGAAGAAGCCCGACCACCCCAGCTCGGCGAACTCGCTGACGTGGGCGTGGAACATGTAATCGCCGTCGAAGGGGAACTTCATCTCGGCGATGCCGCGCTGGCCCTGTCCCTGGATCACCGTGTCCGTGAACTCGCTCGGCTCCAGCGAGGTCCCGGTCGGGTAGTACTGGAAGAAGTTGGCGTGGACGTGGAAGGAGTTGAGCGGGTCGTACTCGAGCACGTTGACCAGGTAGATGCGCAAGAGCTCGTCGCGGCTGACCTGGATCGGCTCGTTGACGTAGTGGAAGCCGACCGTGTTGACCGCGTAGACCTCGTTGGAGAGGTCGAAGTTGGTATCGAAGCCGTTCATCACCATCACCATCTCGTCGGCTTCGGGCCGGCCCTTCTTCGGGTCGATGATGAAGGCGCCGTAGAGGCCGCGCGAGATGTGGCTGGCCAGCGGCGAGACGTGGCAGTGGTAGAGGTGGAGGCCGAACGGCTCGGCGTCGAATTCGTAGGTGAACTCCTCGCCGGGACCGACCTGGCCGCCACCGCGGTTTTCGCCGATCCCCGGCATGCCGTCCATCAGCGCGGTGTGGATGCCGTGGAAGTGCATCGTGTGCGGGTGTTCGGAGGCGTTGAGGAATCGCAGGCGCAGCTTCTCGCCCTCGCGGGCGCGCAGGGTCGGCCCCGGGACGCGGCCGTTGTAGGTCCAGGCCTCGTATTTGACACCCGGTGCCACTTCGATTTCCCTGTCCTGGGCGACGATCTCCCACTCGCGCAGCACGCGGCCGCTGGCCAGGCGCCGTGTCTTGCCGTAGTCGAAGTCGCGCAGCAGCTCGGTCGGGTGAAAGCCGTTGGCGCGGTGGTTGACCGAACGGCCGGGGGCGAAGCCGGCGTGGGCGAAGCCCTCGTGGCCGGCGTGTCCGCTGTGGCCCGACATCGCGCCGGCGGTGCCGGGACCCCCTGACTCGCGCGGCAGCAGGCCCTGGAGGACCGGCAGGCTGGCACCGGCTGCGAGGGCACCGCCAAGCATCTTGCGGCGGCTGAGGCGGGAGCTCACGCCTTTGTTCCTGGCAGGAATTTAGACACGTCTAAATGATTTTGACAGATCTAAAAGACGTGGTGGTGGGCGATGGGGATGACCCCGCCCGAGCAACAGCGGGGAGGCTCGGTCGGGGTCATCCCCATCGCCCCGTCACGGAGCTTCTTAGAATCGAGGGGTGGCCGAAGCGGTGACAGTGGAGCTGGATGCGCAGTACCGGCAGTTGCGGGAGGAGTGCGGGCTGCTCGACCGGTCTGAGCGGGGGAAGCTGTTGTTGCGGGGAGCTGAGGCCGCGGAGTACCTGCAGGGGCAGCTGACCAACGACGTCGAGGGGCTCGAGCCTGGTGAGGGCTGCTACGCGGCGCTGCTCGACCGCAAGGGGCACATGCAGGCCGACATGCGCGTCCTCAACCTTTCCGGTGCGCCTTATGGACCTGTCAGGTCCATAAGGCGCACCGGAACAGAGAGAGACGAGGCGATTTGGATCGATGTCGAGCCCGTGGCGCTGGATGCAGTGCGTCGTCATCTCGAGACTTACAAGATCGGGCGCGAGGTCGAGGTGGAGGACGTGACCGCCGAGCGCGCCCTGCTCTCCCTGATCGGGCCGCGCAGCGCCGGCCTCGCGGGGGCGCCCCCGCTTCCCGAGCACGCCGGCGAAGCGATCGCAGTGGGTGGCACCGAGTGCGTGGCCGTGGGCACCACCGGCGGCATCGACCTGATCGCGGCGGCCGGGGACGCGGAGCGGCTGCGAGCGGCCCTCGCCGACGCGGGCGCGGTCGAGGTCGGGCTGGAGGCGGTGGAGATCCTCCGCGTCGAGGCGGGGACGCCGCGCTTCGGCGCCGAGATGGACGGCGGCACGATGCCCGCCGAGGCCGGCATCGTCGAGAGCGCCGTCGACTTCGAGAAGGGCTGCTACATCGGCCAGGAGACCGTCGCCCGCCTGCACTACCGGGGCAAGCCGAACCGGCACCTGCGCGGGCTGCGACTGGCCTCCCCCGCTGCCGCCGGCGCCACGCTGAGACTGGGCGACAGGGAGGTGGGCAGGGTCGGCAGCAGCTGCGTCTCCCCGCTCCACGGACCGATCGCGCTCGCGGTCCTGCGCCGCGAGGCGGAGCCGGGCGCGGAGCTGGCCGTAGGTGAAGATGGCGTTACGGCCCGCGTGGTCGACTTGCCCTTCGGCTAGATTCCGCCCGATGGGTCGTGGGAGCAGATTTGCCGCCGGATGCGTGCTCGGAGCGCTCGCCCTGGCCACAGCCGGGTGCGGAGCTCAGGAGAACGCCAACGAACCGAGGCCGCAACCGCCGACCCGCGTCAGCGTCACGATCACGCCGAAGGCGATCACCGTGCAACCACCGCGCATCGCGATCGGCCCCGAACCGACCCAGCAGATCCCCCAGAACGTGAACGCGGACCAGCCCCCGATCGACTCCGACGTGCCCCTGAACGTCGTCTTCGTTACCGCCAACCTGACCGACTTCGACTCGAAGCTGGAGATCCGTGGGCCGAAGGACGCGGCCTCGGGGCTGCTGGTGGCCAACGGCAACGGCACGATGCTGACCTCGCTGCCGACCGGCGTCTACCGCGTGAGCGCCGCCGACATCCCCGGCGCCGAGCCAGCCCGCTTCTC
>DASUIY010000014.1:0-7310 GCA_036279555.1 Solirubrobacterales bacterium
GTAGGGAGAACCCGATGCAGCCGAGGCGTTTACCGGGCCCATTGGGCACGAATGGGCACAAACGCGATTTGGAGATCCTGAGCGGGGTCGAAACAGGACCGGGAAATCAGGCCAAACCCACGCTCAAATGCAGGCACTTCAACGAGCGGGAGCGACGGGACTCGAACCCGCGACCTCCGGCGTGACAGGCCGGCGCTCTAACCAGCTGAGCTACGCCCCCAGGGGATGGGCAGACTGCGCCCGGCGGGGATTATCTCAGGGTCGCTGGATTTGCAGCCGGTAGGGGGTCGGGTGGGGGGAGCGGGAGCGGATCTCGAGGCGGAGGCGGGACTGGCCGCAGACCGTGAAGTCCAGCTGCTTGCGGGCGGTCGGGCGGGGGCGGAAGCTGCGGAGCAGCCTGCCGGCGCGGCTACGGAGGGCTAGCTCGTAGCCGCGCCGGTGCAGGCCCACCGGGCGCAGGGTCACCGTCCCGTCGAGCGGCGTAGGCAGGAGCTCGACGGCTGCGCCCTCCCCCCTGGCTGGCACGCGCCCCGACAGCACGAAGGTCGTCCGTGCCTGCCAGGGCGAAAGAGTGTCTTCCTGAATCGCGCGGAAGGACTCTGCGGTCGGCGCCAGCTCGGGCAGCCAGCGCCAGCGGACCGCCGCCTCGGGGAAGCGGTTGTGGGCGAAGGCCTCCGCGAAGGCCTCGCCCGGGTCCTCGAAGTAGTGGTAGCCCTCATCGCCCGGGAAGAACCGGCCGTGCCGCCGGCCGCTGCAGACGCCCTCGAGGCTGGCCCAGCGCTCGGTCCCCCAGTCGACCGCGCTCGGGAACGGCGCCGGCAGGTCGCGGTGCTGGGCGACGTGGTGCCCATACTCGTGGGCGAGGACGAACTCGCGGTCGGCGCCGTCCTCGTCGACTTCCTCGTTGCCGCTGAGCACGATCCTGTCCTCGCCGGGGAAATAGCAGGCCTCGGCGCCGAAGCCGCACTCGAAGGCGAGCTGGTACGGGGTGTCGAGCTGCACCGAGACCAGGCCGACCTCGGGGCCGTGAATCAGCGTGCCGACGAAGTCGGCGATCTGCTGCGGGTCGGCGTCGGTGCAGTTCATCGCGCAGGCGGCGGTGACGGCGACCTCGATCGTCGCTTCCGTCCCGTCTCCGATCGCATAGCGCTGCGACGACGCAGTGGCCGAGATCCGCGCCGCCGCAGCGCCTGGCGCGCCCCGTACGACGTCTCGCATCGGTGCCGCCGGCCGCGGCACCTCGAGCGCGTCCGCCGAGTAGGGGCGGCCGGCAGCCGCTCCACCGGGAGCGGCGAAGAAGAGGAAGACAATGGCTATGCCCGCAAGCGCCCCCGCCGGGCGCCGGCTCACGGAGCGGGGCCCGGATCTGTCTCGTAGGCCTTGGCGGGAAGCGAAGCCCAACGCGGGGCGTGCGCTTCGCCGATGACGGCGAGGCGGCCGGCACCGCGGCGCGCGGCCGCGGCGCCGGCCTTGGCCCCGGCTACGGGGCGTTCCCCGTAGACGAGCTGCCGGGCACGGACTTCGAGCCCGGCGCGGTCGGAGAAGATCGGCTCGCCCGCCGGCTCGGGCAACCGCCCGGCTCTTCCCGGCACTGCGCAGGCAGCGGTGGGCATGTACGCGATCAGCGCCATTGCGAAAGAACGTCGCCGGAGCAACGGGCGGAACCCTGAGCCGCGTTGCATCTGGGCTTCACGTCAACTGCGAACACGGTAACGGGGAGGGCGCCACCGGTGGGGAAATCCAGCCGACAGCGAGGTACCCGATCTCGCCCGCCGGTATCTGGGTGCGACCGCAATACTTCCCGCATGATCGTCGAGAGAACCGAGAACCCGCAGTGGCTGTCCAACGCCTACCTCGTCGCCGACGAAGCCGGCGGCACGGGGGTGCTGATCGACGGCAACGACGACCTCGGGCCGCTGCTCGAGCGGGCCGAGCGGGACGGGATCGAGATCACCCATGTCCTCGTCACCCACCCCCACCTCGACCACGTGGCCGGGCTGGCCGAGGCGCGCGAGCGGCTCGGCGGCGTGCCGACGGTTGCTCATCCAGACGCGGCGGCGGAGATGGACCTCGACGTCTCCCAGACGATCGCCGACGGCGAGAAGCTCTCCGCCGGCGGCCTCGAGATCGAGGCGATCCTCACCCCCGGCCACGCGGCCGGCCACGTCGCCTTCCTCGTTGACGGCACCGACCTCTTCACCGCCGACGTCCTCTTCAAGGGCACGGTCGGCGGCACGATGGCGCCGGGCGCCAGCGGCTTCGACGACCTGCGCGACTCGGTCATGCGGCTGATGGAGCTGCCGGCCGAGACCGCCGTCCACCCCGGCCACCGCGAGCCGACGACGATCGGCGCCGAGCGCGACGCCAACCCCTTCGTGCGGATCTGGCGCGGCGAGGCGGAGACCGGCGAGGAGCAGGTGACGGTCTGGGGGCGCCCGGCGACGCTGAAGCTCTGGGCGCCCGACTACGACGGCGGCAACAAGGCCTGGATCGTCTTCGGCGACGACGGGACCGAGGCGATCGTCGGCGGCTCCCAGGTCGAGCGCTCCTGAGGGCCTGAGAAGGCGCAACTTTCCGCCCCAGATCCGGGACCTTTAGCCCTCCCAGGCGGTTCTGGACACATGTGCGATTGGAGTACGGGCCGTTTACCCCCACACTGCCCTCCTCGCTTTCGACGGCGAGCTCACATGACGACGGAAATGCGCACTTGACCCAGGCGATCACAGCAACCGGCATCCAGGAATTCTTCTTCGACTGGTATCCAGTCTTCGGGGTCTTCTTCATGGCCTGCCTGCTGCTCGTCTTCCTGAGGCTGATGCGCAGCACGGTCGGCTCGACCAAGCCGGAGACGGTGAAGGCGAGCAAGACCGAGCCGGTGCTCTGGGATGAGGTGCAGGGCGTCGACGCCGCCAAGGACGAGCTGATGGACGTCGCCGAGTGGCTGCGCGACCCGGAGCGCTTCGCCGCGCTCGGCGCCCAGCCGCCGCGGGGGGTGCTGCTCTTCGGCCCCCCAGGGACGGGTAAGACGATGCTGGCGCGGGCCGTGGCCGCGCAGGCCGGCGTGGATTTCTTCGCCGCCTCTGGATCGAGCTTCGTCGAGATGTTTGTGGGGAGGGGTGCCGCCAGGATCCGGCGGCTGTTCAAGGAAGCGCGCAAGTCGGGACGTGCGGTGATCTTCATCGACGAGCTCGACGCCGTGGGAGGAGCGCGCAGTGGAGGAGGCGGCGACGGCGGTTCGAGCGAGCGGGAGCAAGCTCTCAACCAGCTGCTGGTCGAGCTCGACGGGTTCGAGCGCGATCCCGGCACGGTTATCGTCATCGCCGCCTCCAATCACGTCGACAAGCTCGACCGGGCGCTGCTGCGACCGGGTCGCTTCGATCGCCAGGTGCTGGTCTCACCGCCTGATCGCGATGGACGCGAGGCGATCCTCCGGGCACACGCAAAGGGAAAGCCGTTGGGAGCGGACCTCGACCTGCGCGACGTTGCCCGCAAGACGACTGGGATGACGGGGGCCCAGCTCGCAAATGCGCTCAACGAGGGGGCGATCATCGCCGGGCGCGCAGGGCGCCCGGCGATGGCTCGCGAGGACCTCGACGAGGCGCTGCTGCGCCAGTCGGTCGGCTCTCAGCAGGCCCGTTGCCTCAACGCCGAAGAGCGCCGCATCGTCGCCTACCACGAGGCCGGCCACGCGCTCTGCCGGCACCTGGTCGGCGGCGACCCGCCGGAGATCCTCAGCATCATCCCGCGCGGTCCCGCGCTCGGCTTCGTCGCCTCCTCGCCGGAGGAGGACAGCTACCTCGAGTCGAGGGAGGAGCTCCAGAACGAGATCGTCACGCTCCTCGGCGGGCGCGCAGCCGAGGAGGAGGTCTTCGGGACCTCCTACTCCGGCGCCTCCGGCGACCTGGCGCGGGTCCACGCGGTCTGCAAGCAGATGGTCGGCGAGTTCGGGATGGGCGTGGCGCTCGGGGCGGAGGGGGCGCCGCCGATCGCGCTGCCGACCGGCGACTACGCGATGTCGGACCGGACCCGCCGCGACGTCGACGTGGCGGCGATGACGCTGGCTCGCGACGCCCACCGCCGTGCCCGGACCCTGCTCGCCGCCAACCGCCGCTGCCTCGACGACCTTGCCGCGAACGCGCTCGAGCGCGAGACGCTGACCCGCGAGGATCTCGACGACATCTTCGCCGCGCACGAGCTGGACGCGGAGACCGGCATGGGCGCGGTCGAGCGCGCCGCGGCCGCGCTCGCCTCGGAATCCGCATAGCCAACGTAGAATCCCCGGTACCGATGGCGTACCGCGACGAAGACCCTCACTACTACTTCCCCCCCGGGCGTTCGATGGCGCGGCGGGTTCACGGCGAGCGCGCCGTCGGCCTGCTCTACGGGCAGCGGGCGCTGCTGATCGGGGCCCTGGAGCCGCTCACCTACACCGGCACGATGCTGAGCACCGTCGCCGCCGACCGCCCCTTCCAGCGCCTGGCGCGCACGGCGAAGATCCAGGAGACGATCCTGCTCGGCACCCGCGAGGAGGCCGACAAGGCCCTCGCCGTCGTCAACCGCCTGCACGAAAGGGTCAACGGGGCCCTGCCCGAGGCAGCCGGAAGCCATCCCGCCGGCACCCCCTACTCCGCCTTCGACCCCGAGCTGATGCTCTGGACCCTGGCCGTGATCGCCGACTCGGGCCGGGCGATGTACGAGGCGATGGTCCGGCCGCTCACCGCCGCCGAGCGCGAGGACCTCTGGCAGGACTACGTGCGCTTCGGCGAGCTCTTCGGGCTGCCGCGCGACGACGTCCCCGGCAGCTACCGCGAGTTCAGCTCCTGGTGGGAGGGACGGATGTCCTCACCGGACCTGCAGGCGACCGAGCACGGACTCGAGATGGCGCCGCTGGTCGCCTTCGAGCAGCCGGTGCCGGCGCCCGCCCGCGGCAACCTCGTCGCCCAGAACCACATCATCAAAGGCACCCTGCCGCCGCGCGTGCGGGAAATCTTCGGCATCCGCTGGGGCCGCGGCCACGAGACCGCCTACCGGGCGATGACCGCCGCTCACCGCCGGGCCCGGCGCTTCTTCCCCCGCCCGGTGCGCCGCGGCCGCAACGACGTCTTCTTCGACGTGGTCACCAAGACCGAGCAGCAGCGCGGCGGCACCCGCACGCCGCAGCTCCGCGTCAGCGCCTGACCCTGAAAGGTCCCTCTATTTGCGGACTTTGCAGGGCAGGAAGAAGTTGGCGGTGAGGGTGGTCCTGTCGGCGTCTTTGAAGGTGAACTGACCCTTGACCTGGAAGTGCCCGGTTTCGCAGCGAGCGCTGATGTAGCTGTGTTTCTTGCCCTTGAAGGTCCATTTGCGACCGACTTTGGCCGAACCGGAGAGCGGGTGGCCGTAGCCGCCGGCGATTTTCGGGATTTTCACGTTGACCCGGTAGCCGAAGACCCCGTTGTTGATCTTTTCGATCACGACCGGGACGATGAAGGTCGCCGGCCCCGGATAGTCGAGGTGGGCGTGGGCGATGATCGTGTCGTCGCCGCCCTTCTTGGGGCCGTTGAAGAGGGTGATCGGCGAGCCGACGTTGATCGGCCCCTGTTCGGGGAACTTGACCACCGCCCTGCCGAAGCCCTTGCCGACGATCGCGTCGCCGCAGGCGCGGCGTGCGGCCGGCACGTCGGTGGCGACGAGCTTGCCTTTCGTGCAAACGGGGATTCCCGTGGTGTCGACAGCGCCGTGTTTGTCGAATTCGAGGACGAAGTTGTCCAGGATCGGCGGGATTTCGCCGGAGACCGTGGAGAGTTTGCCGCCACCGTGCGTGGTGATCGGGGCGTTCTTGAACTTCGGCAGCGCGTTCGGCTCGAATCCACCCTGCGCGTCGAGCACGAGGTCTCCCAGGACGACGTGCGTCTTGAACGTGCTCGCGCTCGCTATCGCCGCCGCGACCAGCACGCCGAGCACAACCCCTAGAACGATCTTCCTGCCCATCCTGCCCCTCTCCTCTTCCTTGCCCTGGTCTCAAGATAACGAGGACTTTGGGAGTCCATGTTAAGGCCCAGGGGGGTTCCCCGCCCAGATCCCGGCTAACGCGGCTCGACGAGCAACGCGCGAGCTACTGCAAGAACAACCCCGGACGCACCGAGTAGCGCAGAGCCGGCGTGCAGCTTGCGGCCGTCCACCTCGATCGGCCAGGCGATCGCGACGAGCTCCTCGCCCACCGGGACGGGCGCGTCGATGCGCACCTGGAAACGGGCGAGAAAGCTGGTCCGCAGGTCGCCGTGCATGTAGAGGGCGAAGTAGGTGGGGCAGTCGAGGACCGCGCTGACGATCTCGGGCGGAACCCGGCCGGACGCACCGGCCGTCCAGGGCGGCGGCACCCAGGGGCTGGCGACGACGTCGCGGCCGGCGACCGCACCGGCGAAGACGCCGAGCGAGTCCTCGCGCGCCCGCCCACAGACGAAGCAGCGGCAGAACTCGCCGTCGGCAAGACCGCGGTAGTGGGCCGAGGCCGCTCGCGCCTCCTCGACCGAGACGGGCTCGGGCACGTCCAGGCTCAGCTCGGCCGCGGGCTCCACCGTCGCGACGACCGTCTCGCCGTCGGCAATGCGCAACCCGTCTCCCTCGGCCTCCACCGCCAGCTCGCGATCGAGCGGCACCGGGCTGCGCAGGCTCACCGCGGCCGGCCCCTCGATCAAACCCGCGAACACCCCGGCGCTGTATCCCCCGTTGCCGCTGGCCAGCGGCCCGTTGAACCGGCCCGGGACAACCACCCTCATCCGATCGAGCGCTGCGATGCTCCAGATCGTATGGCGCCCGTCTCGGAAACGTGCCCCACCTCCCGGCAGCCGAGCTCGATCAGCCTCATCGAGAGGCTTGCGATGTCGGCTGGCGTCAAGGGGGCGAGCAGCCTCGTCATCTCCGCTTGATCGATGAAGTCATGCTTGTGCAGATTCGCAAGGGTCGCGCTCAGCTCCTTGGCAAAGCGCCCCGTCCAGATCGCGATCGTTTCGGCGTCGTGAGCACTCCGATCGCCGTAGCCGGGGGTCCACTGCTCGCGCCTGGAGCGGAAGTGCCTCTGCCAGAAAGAAGGCGGCGGCGAGGGCGCGGCCGACTCGCGCATGCGATGGAAGCTGCGCATCCTCTTTCCCAGGTCGAGCGCAGTCGCGAGGACCCTGCTGGGAGAGGAGGTGCGCCAGTAGCGGCGAATGACACGAAATAGCAGGAACAGGCCCAGCGCTCCCACCACCAGCCAGCCGGCGAGGTGCGCCGCCGGCTCGTCGAAGTCGATCAGCTGCAACGCGAATTCGACGGCGATCGTGAACACAGAG
>DASUIY010000015.1:0-2812 GCA_036279555.1 Solirubrobacterales bacterium
TCTACCGCGAGATCGCCGAGCACGGCCTCGCCGACACGGTCTTCCTCCAGCGGGACCTCGAGCAACGCGAAGAGATGGCTCGACTATGAGCGCGATCGGAAACCTCTGGCGCCTGCTCCGCGGTGAGGACCAGCGCGCCCGCAAGCTGCGCTGGCTGGCCGGGCTGCTGCGTCCCTACCGCGGGCGGGTCGCGCTGACCGTCGTCGCGATCCTTGCCGCAACCGGTGCCGGGCTCGCGCCTCCCTACCTCGCCGGACAGGCGATCGACGCCGGCATCGAAACCGGCGACACCAGTGCCCTGACGCTGATCGTGATCGCCTTCGTCGGCGTGGCGATCGTCTACGCCATTGCCACCTACGCCCAGACCTACCTGGTCGGCTGGGTCGGCACCCGCGCCCTCCAGGACCTGCGCGAGCGCGTCTTCGCTCACATCCAGTCGATGTCGATCGGCTTCTTCACCCGGCGCAGCCCCGGCGTGCTGATCAGTCGCCTGACCAACGACATCGAGGCGCTCAACCAGCTCGTCACCACGGGAGCGGTGACGTTGCTCTCGAGCGGCCTCACCCTGGTCGGCGTGGTGACGATCATGCTCCTGCTCGACTTGACGCTGGCCCTGGTCGCCTTCCTCATCTTTCCGCTGCTGGCGATCGCCAGCGTCGTCTTCCGGATCGTCTCCCACGGCGCCTACCGGGCCACGCGCGAGCGGATCGCCGCGGTCACGGCTTATCTCCAGGAGACGCTGAGTGGAGTGAGGGTGGTCCGCAGCTTTGGCCAAGAGGCGAGGCACACGACTGCGATGGACGAGCTCAACGAGGCCAACCGCGAGGCCAACATGAAAACCGTCTACCTCAACGCCACCTACTTCCCCGGCGTGGAACTGCTCTCGGCCGTCGGCACCGCGGCGATCATCCTCTACGGCGGCACCCAGGCGATCGACGATGCAATCCAGATCGGCACGATCGTCGCCTTCATCGGCTACCTCCAGCTCTTCTTCGACCCGATCCAGTCGCTGTCGCAGCTCTACACGACCTACCAGTCGGGCATGGCGGCGCTCGACAAGATCTTCGAGCTGCTCGACACCGAGCCGGACATGGTCGACGCCCCCGACGCGATCGACCCCGGCACCCTGCGCGGGGAGATCGAGATGGAGGGAGTGTCGTTCGCCTACGCCGACGAGCAGTGGGCTCTTGAAGAAGTCGATCTGCACGTGCCACCCGGGCAGACGCTGGCGCTGGTCGGCGCCACCGGGGCGGGCAAGTCGACCTTCGCGAAGCTGGTCGCGCGCTTCTACGACCCCCAGCGGGGCCGGGTGCTGGTCGACGGCCGCGATTTGCGCGAGATGCGCCAGCAGGCGCTGCGGCGGCAGCTCGGGATCGTCCCCCAGGAGGGCTTCCTCTTCTCCGGCAGCGTGCGCGAGAACATCGCCTTCGGCCGGCCGGGCGCCTCGCTGGAGGAGATCGAAGCTGCGGCGGCGGCCGTCGGCGCGACGGGCTTCATCGCGGCGCTGCCGGAGGGGATCGAGACCGAGGTCGGAGAGAGGGGCGTGCACCTCTCGGCCGGGCAGCGCCAGCTCGTCGCCTTCGCCAGGGCGCTGCTCGCCGAGCCCCGCATCCTGATCCTCGACGAGGCGACCTCAAACGTCGACGTGCGCACCGAGAAGACGATCGAGCGGGGCCTGGAGCGGCTGCTCGCCGGTCGCACGGCGATCGTGATCGCCCACCGCCTCTCGACCATCCGCCGCGCCGGCAAGATCGTCGTCCTCGAAGGGGGGCGCGTCGCCGAGGCGGGCACCCACGAGGAGTTGATCGAGGCCGGCGGCCCTTACTCGCGCCTCTATGGGGCCTGGGCACAAAACTCAGCTGCCTGAGCGGGCCGAGAACCAAGCAGCTCGGCGGACGCAGGGAGGATGGTGAGGGGAGCGCACTCAGGTGCGTGACCCGAGCCAGCGGACCGAGGACTCCGAGATGCGCCGGTTATCGGCCCGCTCAGGGACCGATGCCGCCCGAACCGCCGCCGGTGGTGCCGCCACCTTCGGGGGCACCAGCCGTGCCGCCGCCTTCGGCTGTGCCGCCAGCCCCACCGGTTTCGGGGGCTGGTTCAGGAGCTGCTTCGGGTTCGGGTTCGACCGCTTCGGCTTCCGGTTCTTCGGGAGCTTCCGCCGACCCGGTTTCGCCGGATTCGGGTGCGGCGCCGGGAGCGACCGGCGCGCTGGGGCCTTCGCTGCACTGCTCGAAGCCGTATTCCTCCGCGGCTTCCTGGAAGCTGCCGAGAGCCGAGGACGCGTTCGATTCGGCGCTTTCGAGGGCCGCTGTGTCTTCGCGTTCGGCAGCCAGCTCGACTTCGTCCTCAGCCGTGGCGAGCGCTTCCGCCGCGGCGATGAATTCGGGGTAGCCCGCGGATTCCTGGGGCGTTCCGATTCCCTTCAGGCTCTCGACCATGCCGGAGTAGAGACCGGCGACCTGCCCGGCCGAGCCACCGGCTTCGGCGCTCGCCCCAACCGTGCCGACAGCCGCGTTGACCTCGGCGCAGATCGCATCCCCGCGTTCGAGCAATTCCGCCTGGGTCACCGTCTCGACGGTCGGCGTGGTCGCCACAGGAGCCGATTCGGTCGTCTCGTCCCCACCGCCACAGCCGACGAGAAGCGCAGCAGCAACCAGAGCAACGATCAATGCATAGGGAGATCTCATGCGCGGCGAAGGTAGCAAAGCGATTAGACGCCCCGGCCGGGCATATCCAAGCTCAACCCCATGGCGTGGCCGGGCCTTCGGGGGTCCTTCTCCAGGAACTCCCGCGAAGCGGCCTGGAGAGGGAC
>DASUIY010000016.1:0-3658 GCA_036279555.1 Solirubrobacterales bacterium
AGGGCTTGTAAATCTTTGGCCCGCCGAAGACTGTTGGGGAGAGCTCCGGCGGGCCTGTGTGTCTCGTCCACGAAGAAAGATATGGCCTGCCGCTAAAGTCGCTCTAAATCTCTGCCGTCCCCCATGGGCCATAACCTTGCGCGCGTGCCCGAGCCATTGAAGCCGCATTCCGAGGCCCCGCAAGATGAGGTCTTTGCCGCGCTTGAGAGGATTCTCCCCGGCGCATTTGTCGACGGCGAGCTGTCCGCGGATGAGCTTCTCGCCGCACTTGGCCTCAGCCCGGAAGTTGAGAGTGAGCGGCAGCCGTACCTCTTTCGCTGGCGCGGCATCGACCGTGCTCGGACAGACGCGAGCAGGCCGACGACGGCCACGCTGGTTCCCCGGCCGGACCTCTCACGGCACTGGGAGACGAGCGGCAATGCCTTGATCAGTGGCGACAACCTTCAAGTCCTCCGCCTGTTGCTATCGGGCTACCGCGGTCGTTTCAAGCTGATCTACATAGACCCTCCCTACAACACGGGCGAGAGCTATGTCTACGAGGATCGCTACTCGGTTCCCGAGCCCGAGTACCTGCTGGACACCGGTCAGGTCGACGAGCAAGGACAGGCGACGTCCGGACGGGTCGAGAACGGCGGTCGCAAGCACGCACCATGGCTGACGATGATGCTGCCCCGCCTCGCAGTGGCCAGGTACCTGCTGAGCCGTGACGGAGCGATCGTCGTCTCGATTGACGACAACGAGGCGCACCACCTGCGGGTGCTGCTCGACGGGCTGCTCGGCGAGCGCAACCGGCTGGGCACCTTCATCTGGGAGGGGGGGCGAAAGAACGACGCGAAATTCGTCTCAGAGGGCCACGACTACATGTTCTGCTACGCGCGCGACAAGGCATACCTGGAAGAGATGGGGGTGCGCTTTCGGGTAGCCAAGCCGGGAGCGGCCGAGATCCTCGCGGAGGTCGAGCGACTTCGTGAGATCCACGGCGAGGACAACGATGCGATCGAAGCTGGCCTGGCCGAGTGGTATGGGTCGCTGCCCAAGGGCCATACGGTGCGGGAGATCGACTACTACCGGTATGTCGATCATAGAGGGGTCTTCTATCTCGGCGACATCAGCAGCCCCAACACTCGTACAAATCTGATCTACGACTACAAGGGCTATTCGCCACCTGAAAAGGGGTGGCGTTACGAACGGGAGACGATGGAGCGATTGGACTCCGAAGAGCGGGTCTGGTTCCCCGATTCCAAGGACAAGCGCCTGCAGATCAAGCGCTACCTGCACGAGAGCGACGGCGACGTTCCCGGGTCGGTCTTCTATCGCGACCGGCGCGGGGCCAGCAAGTCCCTCGATGCGCTGCTGGGCGAGGACGTCTTCGACAACCCGAAGGACGTCGGCGTTCTGCGGAGACTGGTCGAGGCGATCGCGACGGATGAGGGGGATCTCGTACTCGACTTCTTTGCCGGCTCCGGCACGACGGCGGAGGCGGTCTGGCGCCAGGAGAAGGCGGACGGCATCGGTCGCCGATGGGTGCTCGTCCAGGCGCCGGAGGCTGTGCCGCCGGAAAGCGCTGCCTCGAAGGCGGGCTTCGAGAGCGTGTACGAGATCGCGAGGCGCCGGTTGTCGCTCGTAGCCGATGCGCTGGAGAAAGAGACCGATGGCGAGGCAGGGGACTTCGGGCTCAGGGCCTTCGAGTGCGCAGAGAGCAACCTGGTGATTCACCCTCCAATCGTCAACGACGGGGACCTGAGCGGCGAGGAATATGTCCAGCAGTCCATTGAGCGCACCAAGGAACCAGCCGTCAAGCCGGGTGTGGATCACGACGCTCTGGTTTGGGAGATCCTGCTTAAGGGAACGAAGCTCGACCTCTCGGCTCGGGTTCACCTCCACGAGACGAGGGGCGAGCGGATCTACGAGCTGAGAGCCGGAGACGGGCGCGAGCTCGACGGGAGGGTCTTCGTCTTTCCCGGTGAGCGGATGACGATCTCGCTCGCCGACGAGCTCGGCCTGGTGAGCGGGGACCGCTTCTTCTGCCGCAGCGACGCGCTCGACGATTCGGCCTCGGTGACGATCGGGCAGCGTTGCCGGCTCGTATTCGTCGAGAGGGTCCCCGGTGCGGTTTAGGTTCGACCCGAATCAAGAGCACCAGATCGCGGCGGTGAATGCCGTTCGCAATCTGTTCGCGGGAGGCGGCCTGAGGGTGCCGCAGCTCGTCACCCATCTCGCCCCGGGCGCAGAGAGCCATGCTGGGTTCCAGCTCGACTTCCCCGCCATGACGGGGAACATGCGGCGCATTCAAGCCGGTGCAGGCCTGCGCACCGACGATCGCCTCGAGATGCTGGAGCTGGCGGACCTGCGTGAGATACGCCGTGGCTTCCCGAACTTCTCGATCGAGATGGAGACGGGCACTGGCAAGACCTACTGCTACATCCGCACCTGCCTGCGGCTCGCCGATGAATTCGGCTTGCGCAAGTTCGTCATCGCCGTGCACTCACAGGCAATTCGCGAGGGTGTGCTCAAGGCCCTTGCGGACACCGAGGAGCACTTCCGCTCGGAGCTGTTCCCCGAGCTGATCTACGAATGGGGAACCCTCACAGAGGACGCAGGCATCGAGGAGTTCGCGGAGCCGTCCGACACGGTTCGCTTCGGCGTGGTCATGGTGCAGTCCCTGGACAAGCCAGAGCAGAACCGGATTTACCGGGAGCCGGAAAACGCCGCCCTCTTCGGGGGAGGGCCGGCCATTGAGCGGATCGCTGCATTGAGGCCAGTTCTCGTCGTCGACGAGCCGCAGAACATGGCTACTCCGCTCAGGCGCCGCGCCCTCGCTTCGCTGGATCCGCTCTTCTGCTTGCGCTATTCCGCTACGCATCGCGAGCGTTTTAATCTCGTTCACCGACTCAGCGCCCGTGACGCCCACGCCCTCGGTTTGGTCAAGCGAATCGCTGTGCGTGGGGTGATCTCGGGACGCGATGCCGGCCAGGCATACGTGAGCCTGGTTGGATTGGCGGTCCGCAAACGCTCGATCAAGGCGGTCGTCCGGTTTCACGAGCCAGGGGCGAGTGGTGGCGTCACGGTGGCCGAGCGAAAGCTCGGGCTCGGCGACGACCTCGAGGAGTTGAGCGGTCTCGAGGCGTACGAAGGCTGGGTCGTCCACGAGATCGAGCGGAACCCCGACCGAATCGTGTTCGAGAACGGCCAGGTGATCGAAGTGGGCGGGGAGACCGAGGTGGACCGGGAGGCGCTGTGGTTCGACCAGGTGAAGGAGACGATCCGAACGCATCTCGACCGCCAGCGAGACATCCTCAGCCACGGGCTCCCGGTCAAGGTGCTCTCGCTGTTCTTCGTCGATTCGGTGGCGGACTACAGCGGCGACGGCGCCGTACTGCCATCGCTTTTCGATCGGGCCTACGAGGAGCTGCGCCCTATCTATGCAGACCACATGACACTTCCGGGGCCGGACCGGGCGAGGATCTCGTATTTCGCCACCGACAGGAACGGCACCGCTAAGGACACTCGCGGCACCCAGGCCGATCGCGAGGCGGAGGCGCGCGCGTATGACCTGATCATCGCACGCAAGGAGGAGCTGCTCGACCCAGGCGAGCCCGTTGCTTTCGTCTTCAGTCACTCCGCCCTGCAGGAAGGGTGGGACAACCCGAACGTCTTC
>DASUIY010000017.1:0-3920 GCA_036279555.1 Solirubrobacterales bacterium
GTAGCCGCGGCGATGTCGTCGGAGCTGAGATGGGCCTCATCGTGGACGAAGGCCGCCTCTTTGGCAAATGCTGGTGAAGACACGAGCGCAATTGTAGCGCAGTTGTGCGGACTGATCTATTGGCTGCCGCAGGCGGAAGAGGTCTCACGGGGTTTTCCTGTTCTCAGTCCGGAAACCGGGGTTCGAATCCCCGTAGCGGTACTCCCGTCGCAGAACCAAGCACCCGCCCGTCTCGCCGGGGAAAGACCGGCGCCGTGGTGCGGTGGCCAACGCACCGGTCTTCGCCTCGATCGTGATCTCATCTAGGCGCCAGGCCCGCGAGATTGACGCTGCGTGTCCCGCCGCCCGTTGGGATCTTCTACAACCGGCGGCCTCTGACGACAGCCCCTGGCGCGCGAAACTGTCAGGCTGGTTTTCGCTCGAAGTAATATGCACTAATGGCTCGTTTTGGTGGGGAGCCGCTGACTCGGTCGGCGGCACGAGATCTCTTCGTGATGGCCGCTTCGGCCCGACCCGACCAACAGCTTTTCGTCCTCGCCCAACGACTCGCCGGCCGCACCGGCGCCACAGGAGTGATCCTGCTGGAAGCGCGCTGCGGCCGTGTCCAGGTACGGGATCTGCTGAAGAAGCAGGCGATTGCCGAGCCGGCGCGCCCCGAGGACCTCGAGCTCCACGAGGCCGCCAGGCGGACGCCTCGCACCGTCGGGAACTCCGTCGTCGTCTCGGTACCGACGACGCCGGCCGAGGATCAGATGCGCGGCTTCAAGTCGGCGGTCCTGATCCTCTCCTTCGGTGACGGAGCGGAGTTCCCGCTGACCGGCCGGCGTAGCTGGGCGGGGCTGAGGGTGCTCGGGAATCTTGTCCAGTCGCTGCTGGAAGCCGAGCACTCCTTCAGGTTCAACAACCGGCTGCGACAGTTCCACCGGCGCAGCGTGCGGCAGCGGCGGTCGGGCGATGTCGCCTACCTTGCGCTGCACGCGATCCGTGACGTGATGGCGTTCGACGGTCACTGCGGCCTCCTCCTCTGGGAGCCGGCCGACGAGGTTCTCGAGGTGATCGCGCACGTTTCCGGCGACAGGCCGGCCGGCGCGAAGCTGCCGCCGGAGGCTCCCACCTTCGCAATGAACTGGAGGGGCAGCCACGCCAGCCTCCTCCTCGGACAGGCCGCCCAGCGCAGCTGCTTCGTTGCCTCGCGCTCGGCAGGGCAGTGGAAAGCCGGCGTCCGTCAGCTGGAGGAGATTGGGATGGGCTCCGAGCCGAAGCTCTCGACCCCGCCCGAAGGAATCCAGTACGCGATCGACCGGTTGCTCGAATCCCTCAGTGGCGCTGAGCTGGTTCGCGGTAGCTCCGCCCTGATTCTGCCGCTCCAGCAGGGCGGCCACCCGCTCGGCCTGCTCGTCATCTCGGCGACCAGCGAGAACGCGTTCAGCACCGGCGAGATCGAGGACGCCTGGGAACTCTCACTCCTCTGCATCTCCCCGCTTGCGAGGGTCAGCCGTCTGCTCGGCGACTTCCGGCTCTCTGAGTCGGTTCTGGAACGCACCTCGGCACTACAGCCCGACGTTCCGCTGGAGGAGAACCGGCCGCTGACCGCGACCCTCTCGCTGCTTTGCGATCGGCTGCTCAGCGACATCGGCGCCGACGCGGTCGCGCTCATCCCCTACGCGTACAAGCGCGGCGAGCTGGTCTCACGGGGGATCGCGTCCGCGGGGCTCGACCTGGGCCTGGAGAAATGCACGCTTCGCTCCGGGGGCGTGGTCGAACAGGTCCTAGGGGCGACCGAGCCGATCGAGTGGGGTGGCAGCGCGGTTAGCCAGCCGCCGGAGCTGGCGGGGTTCTCGAGGCTGTTCGGGATCGACCGGGTCTTCGGTGCCCCCCTCCGCGCTCCGGACGGCAACCCGCTGGGCGTCGTCTTTGTCGCCTGGAGGGCAGCCGACGAGGGTGCCGAGGGGAGACAGCACCGCAAGGAGATCTCCCGCCTCGATCGCAAGCGGACCGACGAGTTCTCCCGGGTCGCCGAGGCCTACCTCGCCCAGCACGAGTCCTGGTTCGGTGAATTGAAGAGCCAGCGGCTCCTCTCTGGCGTCTACACCGACCTGCTTCAGTCGATCGGAACGACGAGTGAGGACCCGGTCGAATTCGACTTCTCCGCGGCTCGGAGACGCATCCTGGGCAGGCTGCTGGAGACCGCCCTGGACTTGGTCGGCGGGACCGCGGGCCTGTTCGCGATGCCGAGCGGGGACCATGCCGGCCTCGACGTCGTCACCAGCAGGGGCCACGGCGAAGGTTTCGATGGCTCCCGGATCCCCTTCGGCCTCGGCGTCACCGGCAGGTGCGCCGAGATCAAGGAGCTAACCGTGATCTCCGACACGGCTGATCGGGACGGGTGGCCGGCGGGGGTGGAGCCCCACAAGACGATCGAGGGAGTGAAGTGCGAGGTGGCGTTTCCGGTCACCGACGGCAGCGTCCACGATCTTCTGCTCGGCGTCTTCGACCTTGAGAATCAGCGCGTCGCCAGAGGATACGGTAAGCGGGACGAGGAGCAGACGCGACGGATCGCCCAGGCCGCCTCGATCGCGATCGGACTGACCCGCCAGTTCGAGCAGACTCAGAGCATCGCCCGGCTCGGACGGATGATCGACAACGCGATCCGGGACTCCGAGGAGGAGGTGTTCCGCGTCGCCCTCGAGGAGGCTGCGCGGGTCACGGGCGCCTTCGCCGCGAGCGCACGCGTCGGTGACCGATCCGGTACCAGGCTGCTGCCGATGCACCACTACGGAGACCCCGGGGATTTCTCGCAGAGCCCCCTTAGCGCGATGACCGGGGCGAACGGAGCGGCGTTCAGGACTGGCCGGGTCGTCTGCGTCGGCGATACCTGGCTGCCCGAAACCTATCCGGAAATCCAGGGGTTCAAGTACCTCAGGTCCCGCAGCGAGACCAGGAGCGAGTGCTCGGTGCCGATCCACTGGCGGGGACAGCGGATCGGGTCGTGCAACTTCGAGCACCGCCAGCCGTTCGCGCTGACGCCCTACCGCCTGTACCTTGAAACGGTGGGCGCGCAGATCGCCCAGGCGCTGCGCCAGCGACGCGCTCAGTCCCGGGCTCGGCTCGATCAGGGAATCGAGCTGGTCGAGGCACTGTCCGCCCTCTACATGAACGTCAACCACTCGATCGCGAGCAGCTTCACGACCATCGAAACGGAGATCGCCACGCTCGAACAGAACGGAGGGTCGCGGATGCGGGGGGACACGAGAGACGCGGTCGCTCGCATCCGGTCCACCGCGGAAGAGGGAACCGAAAAGGCCGCAGCCCTGCTGCGGGGGGCCACCGGCGAGCTGGACAGGCCCGTCGTCGTCACGATCCGGACGCTTCTCGACGCCCTGCGGACGAAGGTCAGGGAGGTCCACGGCGAGGGCGTCCGCCTCGAGATCGACTCCGGCCAGAGCGAGTACCGCGTCATCGCCCGCGAGGCGATGCTCGGCTGGATCCTTCAGGAGGTCGTTCTCAACAGTTACGAGCACGGCGGTGCCGACGTGGGCGTCTGGGTGTCGGTCGAGGAGAACGAGACCAGCGGCGTCGTCGCGATCGTCATCGACGACGACGGCTATGGGGTCGAGCAGGAGCGGATCGATCGCCTCTACGAGGTCCGCTCCGATGAGAGATCCGAGGGCGGCCATTCCGGGCTTGGCCTGGTCGCCGCCGAGCTCTATATACGGACCATGCGCGGCCGGATCTCCTCCAGCAAGTCCCCAAAGGGGGGCCTGCGGACGAAGCTGGTGCTCCCGTGGGACCGGCGCTCGGATCCCGATGCGGTCGGCAGCGCGCGCGATGTGGCGGGGGAGGTGTAGCGGTGGGCCGGGAGCTGGAGTTGCAGAGCCCTCTCGCCGTCCTGGTCGTTGAGGACATCGCGTCCCACTTCG
>DASUIY010000018.1:0-2395 GCA_036279555.1 Solirubrobacterales bacterium
CGGGTTGGAGGAGGTGACGAAGGGATAGGTGCCGTGGTCGAGGTCGAGCAGGGTCGCCTGGGCGCCCTCGAAGATGACCGTGCGGCCGGCGTCGAGAACGTCCCAGCAGAGCCGGGAGGTGTCGGCGATGTGGGGCTCGAGGCGATGGCCGAAGCTGACGTGTTCCTCGGTCATCGTGTGCAGGTCGAGGCGGGGGTCCGGAGCGTCCTCGATCGCCTGCTCGGCGGCCTCGCGATCGCCCTCGCCCGCCTCCTTGCGCAGCTTGCGGCGCTGCACCCCGAGTTCGCGCAGCGCCTGCTGCTTGGGCTCCAGCGCCACCCGGATCTTGGTGCGGAGGATCTTCTCGTCGAGCAGGTCCTGGACGCGGATGCCGAGGCGCAGGGCCTTGTCCGCGTAGCAGGGGCCGATGCCGCGCCGGGTGGTGCCGAGCGAGAGCTTGCCCAGCTTCACCTCGCCCGCCGTGTCGAGCAGCACGTGGTAGGGCATGATCAGGTGGGCGTTGGCGGAGATCTTCAGGTTGCTCATGTCGACGCCGCGGCGCCGCAGGCCGTCGATCTCGCCGAGCAGGATGCGCGGGTCGAGGACGACGCCGTTGCCGATCACGCACGTCTTGTCGGGGTAGAGGATCCCCGAGGGGATCAGGTGGAACTTGAACTCCTCGCCGTCTCGGACGATCGTGTGGCCGGCGTTGTTGCCGCCCTGGAAGCGCACGATCGCATCGGCGCGCTCGGCGAGCAGGTCGGTGACCTTGCCCTTGCCCTCGTCGCCCCACTGGGCGCCAACTATGACCAGTCCTGGCATCGCGGCAGGGATTGTGACTTGTCGGGGGTCTAGGCGACCTTGCCGTAGCGGCGGTCGTTGCCGAAGAGGGGAACCTCGTCGCAGATCTGGCTCAGGCGGGAGACGGTCCGGCTGCCGATCTGCTCCTCCAGCTCCTCGTGGGGGAGGTTGGTCGTGACAAGCACCGACCGCTGCGCCTCGTAGCGCTCGTTGATCAGCGCGTACAGCTGCTCCAGCACCCAGTCGCTGCGCTTCTCGGCGCCGAGGTCGTCGATGTGGAGGAGATCCACGGAGGTGAGGCGCTCGAAGAAGGCCAGGTAGGAATCGCCGCCCGGTTCGGAGTCGTAGGTGCGGCGGATGCGGGCGAGCAGCTTCGGCAGGGAGTAGATCGCGACCGAGTGGCCGGCCGCGAGGGCGGTCTTGGAGATCAGCATCGCCAGCGTGGTCTTGCCGGTTCCGGTGTCGCCGAAGAGCCAGAGGCCGCGACCGGCGTCGAGTCGCTGGTCGAGCTCGTCGGCGAAACGGCGGACCTCGGTGACCGCGGCCTTGGTCTCGAGGTCGCGGGCCATGTCGGAGACCGGCGGCCGGTCGAAGGAGACACCCCTGTAGCGCGGCGGTATGACCGAGGCGACCCCCCTGTTCCGCCCCCGCTTCAGCCGCTGCGCCCTGCACTCGCATTCGCGGGCGACGTCCTCGGGGCCGAGGATCCAGCCGGAGCCGTCGCAGACCCCGACGGTGCAGGCCTGGTCGCGAAACGGCTCGCTGCGAGCGATCGCCGGCATCAGAACTCAGGCCCCGACGCGGCGAGGTCCTCCAGCGGCGGCCCCTCGCCGGCCGGCTGCTCGATCGGGCGCTCCTGGCCGGCGAAGTCGGCGAACTTCGGGAAGCGGTCGAGGAAGACGAGCTTCGGCGTGCCGATCGGCCCGTTCCTATGCTTGGCGATGATCAGGTCGGCGAGCCCGTCCGGCTCTTCGTCGGGATCGCGGTAGTAGTCCTCGCGGAAGAGGAAGGCGACGACGTCCGCGTCCTGCTCGAGGTTGCCGCTTTCCCTCAGGTCGGAGAGCATCGGCTTGGGCGGGTGGCGCTGCTCGGGGGCGCGCGAGAGCTGGGAGATCGCCAGCACCGGCACCTCGAGCTCGCGGGCGAGGATCTTCAGCCCACGGCTCATCTGCCCCACCTGCTCGACCCGGTTGGCCCGCGGGTCGTCGGAGCGCATCAGCTGCAGGTAGTCGACGATGATCAGGCCCAGCCCTCCCTTGTCCTGCTCCTGGGCGTGCAGGCGCCGCGCCTTCGCCCGCAGGTCGAGGACGCCGAGGTCGGAGGAGTCGTCGAACCACAGCGGCGCCTCCTCCAGCTCGTTGCAGGCGCGGACGACCTTCGGCCAGTCCTTCTGGGAGACCTGGCCCTTGCGCAGCTTGTCCCCGGAGATCCGCGCCCGGCAGGCGATGAAGCGCTGCGCGAGCTCGACCTCCGACATCTCCAGCGAGAAGAACGCGACGGGCAGGTTGCGCTTGACCGCCACGTTTTCGGCGATGTTGGCGACGATCGCGCTCTTTCCCATCGCCGGCCGCGCCGCGACGATGATCAAATTCCCCGGCTGGAACCCGCCGGTGAT
>DASUIY010000019.1:0-6913 GCA_036279555.1 Solirubrobacterales bacterium
GAGCTGGGCTACGTCGCCCCGGCGCGTGCCCGCGAGGCGCGGCGGCGCGGCCTCGGCCTCGACGTCTCCGGCTCCTACTTCGCGCACCGCGAGCCCTTCTTCTTCGACTACGTCGAAGACCAGCTGCTCGATCGCTACGGGGTCGACGCCGTGCGCAACGGCGGCCTCAGGGTCTACACGACGATCGACCCTCGGCTCCAGGGGATCGGCCTCGAGGCGATGCGCTCGGCCCTCCCCTACTCCACCGACCCCTCCTCGGCGCTCGTATCGATCGACCCGCGCGACGGAGAGATCGAGGCGATGGCCTCCAGCTCAGCCTACGGCGCGAGCCAGTTCAACCTCGCCGCCCAGGGACATCGCCAGCCGGGCTCGACCTTCAAGACCTTCGTCCTGGCGACGGCGATCAGGCAGGGCGTCGATCCCTACTCGACCTACTACACCTCCAAGCCGCTGGCCCTCGACCTGCCGAAGTGGGGGCACTGGGAGGTCCACACCGCGGACGAGGGCTACCAGGGCACGATCACCCTCCAGCAGGCGACGGTCGCCTCCGACAACACGGTCTTCGCCCAGCTCGACCTCGACGTCGGCCCGGCGCGGGTTGCGCAGACCGCCCGTTCGCTGGGGATCGTCAGCCCCCTCGACGGGATCCCCGCCGAGGGGATAGGAGGGCTGCGGGTGGGCGTCTCGCCGCTGGAGATGGCAAGCGCCTACGCGACGCTGGCCGCCGGCGGCATCCGCCGCGACCCGGTGGCGATCCGGCGCGTCGTCTTCCCCGGCGGCCGGGTCGAGCGCCCGCGGCGCGAGAAGCCGCGCCGCGTCGTCTCCAAAGCCGTCGCCTACGAGGTGACGCGGCTGCTGCACGACAACATCACCGGCGGCACCGGCACCGCCGCCTACACCGGCTGCGCCGGGCAGGCGGGCAAGACGGGGACCACCGATCGCACGACCGACGCCTGGTTCGCCGGCTACCAGCCGAACCTGGCCACGGTCGTCTGGGTCGGCTACCCGCAGTCCAACGCGATCGAGATGACCAGCGTGCACGGGATCACGGTCTACGGCGGCACCTTCCCCGCTGAGATCTGGCATGCGCTCTACGAAGGCGGCGAAGTCCCCTGCGAGGAATTCGAGGAGCCGGAGGCGCCGATCAGCTGGGCGCCCTACTTCGGCCGGTTCACGGCGTCCGCGCCGCGCAGCGGCGGCTCCGCCACGAGCGACGAGGGCGGACTCGATCCCGAAGAGAAGCGGCTGGGTGAAGAAGCAACCGGCGGCTATGACCCGGGGGGCTACGACCCTGATGCCTATGCACCCGGAGCGGGGCAGGAGCCGACGCCGGTGCCTCCGCCGCCTGCCACAGGAGTGGGCGGTGGCGATGCCGCTCCAGAAACCGGGAGCGAATAGCTGAGCCTCGCGCCCGGGGTCGCCTTCGGCCTGGTCTGGGCCGGCTTCGTCGCTTATCTCGGCGTGTTCGCCTGGGCGCCGCGGCTCGGCCGGCGGTTCCTCTGGGCGACGATCGTCGCTCTCCTCCTCGTCTTCGCCTGCCTGCCTCCGTTGCTCTCCCACGACGTCTACAGCTATGTGGACTACGCCCGTCTCGGGGTCCTCCACGGCCTCGACCCCTACGTCCACCCACCGGCCGCGGTCCCCGCCGACCCGGCCTTCGCCGAGGTCGAGTGGACCGACACGACCAGCGCCTACGGCCCGCTGTTCACGCTCGCGACCTACCCCCTCGCCAAGCTGCCGGTCGACGCCGCCGTCTACGCACTGAAGGCGGCCGCCGCCGCCGCGATCCTCGCGACCGCGGTCCTCGTCGCCCGTCTCGCCCCTGCACGCGGGGTCGGCCCCCTCCGCGCCGCCGCCTTCGTCGCCCTCAACCCCCTCGTCCTAGTCCACGTCGTCGGCGGCCCCCACAACGACGCCTTCGCGGTCCTGCTGATGACCCTCGGCGTCGCCGCCTTGCTGAGCGCCCGCGAGACCTCAGCCGGCGCCGCTTTCGCAGCCTCGGCCGCAATCAAGGCCTCGGCCGCCGTACCCCTCCCGTTCGCCATCGCCGCTCAGCTTCGGCCGACGGGCCTGAAACGTCCACTATTTGACCGTTTCAGGCCCGTCGGCAGGCTTTTGGCGGGGATGGGGGCGGCCGTGGCGGGAATTGCGCTGCTGGCGTGGCTCGCCTTCGGCTGGAACTGGCTCGACGCTTTCGTCCTCGCCGGCGAGAACCAAGGGCGCACCAGCTACATGAGCATCCCGATCACGACGGCTCGCCTCACCGGCCTCGACCCCGACGCCGTCCGCATCGCCGCCCTGGCCCTCTACGCCGCCCTCGTCGCCTACCTCCTACTCTGGGCCTACCGAGGCAACGACTGGCTCCGCGCAGCCGCCTGGGCAACCACCGCCCTCCTCCTCGCCACAGCCTGGCTCCTCCCCTGGTACCTCCTCTGGCCATTGCCGCTGGCAGCCCTATCCCGCGACACCCCCCTAAAGCTCTTGCTCTTGGTCCTGACGGCCTACCAGCTAGGAGCCCGCATCCCGCTGTAGCCGAAAGCCAGCTCGAATGGAGCGAATGCTGTGACGGCACCGCGGCATAGGGGGTAGCTTGGCTGCGGGAAAGCAGCCGGCTTCCGCTGGGAGCCCGAAAGCCGGGGAGCAGGTGCCCCTCGAACCGGCGGATACTCAAAGTCGTCGCGCTAATCAGCGCGACGACTTGTCGGGGCGAGGGGCACCTGCTCCCCGGCGCTCTCCGCCGCTTCCTCCTCGGGACTGGGATGAATCACTCCCGTATGAATCGACCAACCCTCCTTGCGCCCCAACGCCGTCACCACCGCCACATAGAGCACCTCGACAACCGTCAGCACCCCCCGCACGACGATCGCGATCAGCGAGGCGACGGCGAAGCTGCCGCCCGGCGTCGCCACCTTCACCGCCCAGGCAAAGGCCGCGTCGCGGATGCCCAGCCCGGCCGGGGCGACGACGGTCGCCAGCGCCGCCAGGTAGCCGAACGCCTGCGCCGAACCGACGACTAGGACGTCGCTTGCCGAGATGTCGCTGACCGAGCGGGCGACGCAGTAGAGGCCGACTGCGATCACCCCCCAGTTGAGCGTGTAGAAGGCGAGGACCGCGATCACTCCCCGCAGCGGCATTACCTCGGGCAGGCGATCGCGACCGAAGGCACGCAGCACGCGGTTGGCGAGCGGGCCGAAGACGCGCGGGTGAAGCAGCGCGATCAGCAGCGGGATGAGAAGCAGCACTGCCCAGCGCAGCGGCTGGCCTTCGAGGTCGGGATGGCCGATCAGGAAGTAGGAGGCGATGACGATCGCCGAGGTGGCCTGCAGCGCCTGTTCGTAGACGATGCTGGCGACCGTCAGGCGCCGCGGCACCCCCGCCCGCTCGGAGAGCAGCACACGGCCGAGGACGTAGAGGACGCTGCCCGGCACGTAGCGCGCCAGCAGCGGCTGGCCCCAGGCGACCTGCGCCCGTCCCGCTCCGAGCCGGTAGCCGAGAAAGCGCAGGATCAGGTCCCAGCCGACGGCGTTGAGCGCGTAGAAGGTGGGCAGGACGACCAGCGCCGGGATCAGCCAGACGACGTGGAAGTGGACGCCCTCGTCCTTGATCTGGGCCCACTGGTCGACCACCGTGTAGACAAGGGCGCCGAAGACGAGGGCCGCGATGCCCAGCTGGATCGCCAGCCGCACCCGCTTGCTGCGCGGCGGCTTGGCGCCGATCTTCGCGCCGGCCTCGCCGACGCGGTGCAGAAATGGCTGGCGGCGCTCCACGTGGGGCCACCTTAGTGACGACACCGGTGAGTTCGTCTTTTTTAGGCCTATATGACGGATAACGACGAAGTCAGCGGAGGGGGTCGGGGAGAATGGGCGGCATGGGCGAGTTCGAGCTGCTGGCGCGCATACGGGAGCGACTGCCCGCCGGCGGCCCGCGCATTCACCTGGGCAGCGGCGACGACGCGGCCGTGACCATGCCGGAGGGCGCCACGGCGACCTCCGTCGACGCGCTCGTCGAGGGCGTCCACTTCCGGCGCGAGGACGCCGCGCCGGCCCAGATCGGCCACAAGGCGCTGGCCACGGCCCTCTCCGACCTGGCAGCGATGGGCGCGGGGGCGGGTGAGGCCTACGTGGTCCTCGGCGTGCCCGCCGATTGCGGCGAGGAGGAGTGCGTCGAGTTGCTCGACGGCATGCTCGCCCTCGCCTCGGCGACCGGCACCGAGCTCGCCGGTGGCGACCTGACCCGGGCTGCCCAGCTCTTCCTGGCGATCACGGTGGTCGGCCACGCGCCCGACGCGGAGGCGCTCGTGCACCGCGCAGGGGCGCGGGCTGGCGACGCGCTCGTCATCACCGGCGAGATCGGCGGTGCGGCCGCCGGCCTCCTGCCGGATGCCCCAGCCGAGCTGCGCGCTCGCCAGCTCGAACCCCAACCGCGCCTCGGCGCGGGAGACGCGCTCGCGGGCGCGGGCGCAACAGCGATGATCGACCTCAGCGACGGTCTCGGCGGCGATGCACGCCACCTCGCCGAGAGCAGCGGCGTCGCTCTCCGAATCGACGCAGGGGCGATCCCGTTCGCGCCGGGGAGCAAAGAGACGATGGCGGCCGCGGGGCGAGACCCGTGGGAGCTGCTCGGCGGCGGCGAGGACTACGAGCTGCTGGCAAGCCTTCCGCCCGAGCAGCTCGAGGCGGCAGCCGAAGCGGTTCGCGTCGCGGAAGCGGTCGCGCTGACGAAGATCGGCGAGGTCGTCGCCGGATCCGGAGTCGAGATCAGGCTGCCCGGCGGCCGGCTTGTGGAGCCGGGGGGATTCGACCAGCTCGCATGAAGCTCTCGCTGGTGAGCAGCTCTCGCACACTGCGGCGCTGCAGCATCGCATCGGCGATCAGGGCCGGCTCGGGCTTGTAGTGGCCGGTCTCGACCAGGCTCTTCAGCTGTCGGGGTTGCATCCTGCGCTTCATATCGGCTTTCTACCCGGCAACCTTAGTACTTGGTACTCACACATCTGTCCAACCCAGCCAGAGATACGCTTTGTCCATGCCCAACGGATCGACCCGCATCCTCCTCGTCGACGACGAGCAGTCGATCCAGACCCTGCTCAGCTACCCCCTGCGCAAGGACGGCTACCACGTCACCTCGGCCCAGGACGGCCGCGAAGCCCTCCAGCGCTTCGAGGAGGGGCGTTTCGACCTCGTCATCCTCGACCTGATGCTGCCCAAGCTCGACGGGGTCGAAGTCTGCCGCGAACTGCGCTCCCGGAGCCAGGTGCCGATCATCATGCTGACCGCGAAGGGAAGCGAGACCGACAAGGTCGCCGGCTTGGAGGTCGGCGCCGACGACTACATCACCAAGCCGTTCTCGATGCGCGAGTTCCGCAGCCGGGTCAAGGCCGCGCTGCGCCGTTCGCGAATGGCGGGCAAGCCGCCCGACGAGGAGGAGATCGACCACGGCGAGCTGAAGATCGACTTCGGGCGACGCATGGTCACCCTGCGCGAGGAGGAGGTTCGCGTCACCTACGTCGAGTTCGAGATCCTCGGCGCGCTGGCCCGCTCGCCGGGCCGGGTGCTCAGCCGCGAGACGCTGCTGGAGCACGTCTGGGGCGACTCCGAGTACCGCGATCCGCGCACGGTCGACGTCCACATCCGCCACCTGCGCGAGAAGCTCGAGAGCGACCCGAAGGAGCCCGAGTTCCTCTTCACGGTGCGCGGCGTCGGCTACCGGTTCAAGGAGTAGGCCCCATGCCGCGGTTCAGGCCGTCCAACCTCGGCAACCGGATCACCGTGACCGCGGTGGCGATCGCGGTGGGCACCGTGCTGGTGGTCTACGTCTACACCGTCGCCATCGGCGGCGCGGCCAGCGGCCTGGGCGCCGTCAAAGCCCAGATCCTCATCGGCGGCCTGATCGCGATCGTCGCCACGCTGGGCGTCGGGATCTACTTCGCCCGGGTGGCCTCCGGGAGCATCCGCAGCCTCCAGGAGGCAGCGCGCAAGGTCGCCGACGGCAACTTCGAGACGCCGATCCCGATCTCCTCGGCCGGGCAGCTCGGGCAGCTCGCCCGCACCTTCAACGAGATGCAGCGCCGGCTCGCCGAGCTCGACAGCGCCCGCAAGCAGTTCATCGCCAATGCCTCGCACGAGCTGCGCACCCCGATCTTCAGCCTCGGCGGCTTCGTCGAGCTGCTCGAAGAGGAGGACCCGAGCCCCGAGGAGCAAGCCGAGTTCGTGCGGACGATGCGCCAGCAGATCGAGCGACTGACCAAGCTGACCGCCGACCTGCTCGATCTCTCCCAGCTCGACGCTGGCGCCGTCGCGATCGAGAGCAGCGACGTGGACCTCGGCACCCTCGCCCGCGAAGTGGCGCGCGAGATCGGGCCGCGGGCCGACCGCCACGGATCGCGCCTGGAGCTGCGCACCCCCGACGTCCCGGTCATCGCCAGCGGCGACCCGGACCGGGTACGACAGGTGATCCGTATCCTCCTCGACAACGCCCTCACCCACACGCCCGAGGGCACCAAGGTGACCGTGACCACCTACTCCGCCAACCGACGCGCCGAGCTGACCGTCTCCGACGACGGCCCGGGCATTCCACGCAGCGTCCAGAGCCGGATCTTCGAGCGCTTCTACACCGCGGACTCGGCCGGCGGATCGGGCCTGGGCCTGGCGATCGCCCGCGAGCTGGCGCAGCGGATGCACGGCCGCGTCGGGATCGCCTCCAGCAAGCGCTTCACCGCCTTCACGCTCGACCTGCCCCACTCGCGCACGGCGGCGGTCCCGCCCACCCCGAGCGTCACCACCAGGGCAGCGGCGTGAGCAGCGGCTCCAGGCTGGCGGCGGCGCTCGTGCTGGCGCTGATGCTCGCCGGGTGCGGCGGCTCGGAGGACGTGGAGATCTCGGGGGTTCGTCAAGGGACCGTGACCGAACGGCAAGTA
>DASUIY010000020.1:0-10132 GCA_036279555.1 Solirubrobacterales bacterium
GCCGCTGACTCCTCCAGCCAGCGTCTCGCCTCGGCCTCGTCGGCGAAGGCGTCAGAGGCGCGCACCAGGGTCGTCCGCGCGAGCGGCAAGGGGGAGGGAGCCGCGTCTGCTTCCGCTTCGCGTGCCCGGCGCCGGCGCCGGCGAGTCGGGGCTGGGGCGCCGAGCGTTTCGAGCACCAGGACCCTCTCCTCATCGCCGTCGCGCAATACGTAGCGACCGTCCGTCACGTCGAGCGTGCCGGCGAAGTCGAGCTGGGCGAATCCGAATAGCCGTTTCAGGGGGCGATTATCTCGGCTGCTCGCCGCCGCTTGCGCCGGGCTCGCCGCCGCCCTGCTTCGCCGGCAGCGAGTACTCCGAGGGGGCGACCTGCACGTCGGGGTTGTCGATCTCGCCGAGGCGGTCGACCAGGCGCTTCCACTGATCAGGTTTGAGCAGTTCGATGAAGCGCGCCTCGCCGCCGCTGCCGCCCAGGGGGCTGTAGCCGATGTGGACGTGATCGGCATGGTCGGCCATCGCGAAGCTCGGCCCGCCGAGTTCCTGCAGCGAGATCAGCTCGTCGGGGACCAGTGTCCCCTGCAGGCGCATCACCGTTCGCAGCAGCGATTCCGTGATCGAGCCGGGCCCCTGGTGGCCGAGCACCGGCGTCCCGTTGATCGCCGCGATGTCGGCCGCGTTGCCGAAGGAGTGGTTGGAGATGTTGCCGCTGGTGGTGATGCTGCCATGCCGCCCGCAGAGCATCGAGGTGATCGTCAGGTCGAAGCCGTGCTCGGAGAGGAAGGCGAGGGTCGCCAGCAGGCGCCGGTCGACCTGACCGCCGCGGATTTCGACTCGGTCGCAGGTGGGGAGTTCGATCTCCTCGTCGGCGAGGACGCGCCGCTGCAGCGCCTCCTTGGAGAGGAGCAGGACGCCGGCGCCGCCCAGCTTCGCCGCGAACGGGCTCTTGCCCTTGGCGCGGTAGATGGCCGTCGCCTCGAGCAGCTTCCAGCCGTCGAGGATCGGCTTCGGGTCGATGCGCGGCGCCCCCCTTCCGGCCGGGCGGATGGAGAAGTTGAGATGCGAGTCGATCCCGTTCTCGGCGGTGCCGATGCGGCCGAGCACCGTTCCCGCTATCACCCTCGATCCGACCTTTAGGGTTCCGTCTTCCCGGGTGACATTGTCGACTTCGCTCTCGGTAGCGCCGAGACGCTCGTCCTCCACCCGCTCCGGCAGGGCCCGCAGGCGCGGTCGCAGGTTCTCGCTGTCGATCGGGACCCGCTTCTCCTGGCCGGTCGGCATCACAACGCTGCGATCCTCGCGGACGATCTCGCCCAGCTCGGCGTAGGTGTAGCGGTTGCCGTAGGCGTCGCGCAGGACGACGAAGCGCCCGAGCTCCTCGGAGCTGCCCATCTTCTCGATGACGCCGTCGTTGACCGCCACCACCGGGGCGTCCTCGGCGGCGAAGATGTTGATCCCGCGCCGTGTCGGCGATGAGGAGATCACGTCGGCCGCTTCGCCGTAGGCGTCGTCGGTCCCCGCCGCCCCCCGGTTCAGCGCTTCGCGGGCAGCGAGGTCGTCGGCGTAGCGCGCGTCGGCGGCGACGGGGAAGTGGGCGCCCTCGGTCAGCCCCGTCAGCGAGCCGACCAGGTCGGACGGCAGCTTGCCGTAGGCACGGGCGTAGGCGAGCACCTCCTGCACGTACCAGTCAGCGTGGTTGTAGGCGAAGATCGCGTCGTAGAGGTTCTCCGAGCCGCCGCTGAGGTCGAGGTAGTTGGCCGCGGCGCAGATCGCGTCGACCGGGTTGTAGGGGTCCTTGCGCCCGTCGCCGTTGGCGTCGAGCCCGAAGGCCTCCCAGCTCGAGGGGAGGAACTGCATCCAACCCAGCGCACCGGCGCTGGAGGGCCCCATGTTGGTGCCGAAGCCGGTCTCGATTTTGTTGATCGAGGCCAGCACCTGCCAGGGGATCCCGTACTCGGTTCCGCAGGCCTGGTAGATCGGCAGCAGGAAAGGCGGGATCTCGAAGGAGTCGATGACGAAGTTGGGGACCCCGATCGGCGCCGGGCCGAAGGGCGCGATCGTCGCCGTGGGGTTGGCGCCGGTGGGGGTGCCGCCGCTGCCGTACTGCACGCCGCCGCTGCTGTGCGTGTCCGCGAGCTGGACGCCACCGGTTGCGCTGGGCGCGGTGACCCCGCCGCCGCTGGCGCCGGTGCCGCCGCTGGCGTCGCCGATCGTCTCGTTGCGGCGGACGGTGCCCCCGCCTTCGATCGTGGTGCCCGTCTCGAAGCCACCCTCGGTCGGGGGCGCGGGCGCCTTTTCCGTCGCTTCGATGTCGCTGCCCGCCGTGGGGGCTCCGGTTGGTTCCGGTTCCTCGCTGAGGTCGGACGACGCGCTGCAGCCGGCATCTTCCAGGTCGGCTGCGCCATCGCCGTCGTCATCGAGTCCGTTCGCGCAGGCGGTCGCTGGGAGGGTCGGCGCCGCTGGGAGAGCGCTTGGATCCGTCGCTTCCGCGTCGGTGAGCTGCTCCGCTCCGGCAAAGCCGACGCCGAGCGCCGTGACGGCGCCAAAGCTGGCCAAGGCCATGATCAGTGCAAGCTTGTGTCTCATCAGACCGCGTCTGCGTCCCTGCTGTTCCCGTAGGGCAGCCCGTGTGCTCTCTCCCGGCGCAAAACGCCAGCCCAAGCTACTTGCTCGCTCTGGGCTTCGCAACGAGCCGTTGCCGCCCCCAACAAGCCCTTAATCAACGTGGATCCCATGCTGAGCGCAGGAGGATTTCACCTCGGCCGGATGCGCCGGTTAAGCTGCTGTCAATGGACTACGAGGATCAGGATGGGCTGCGGGCCCGCAGCGAGCAGGCGATCGGCGAGCTCGCGCAGGTTCTGCTCGACAGCAACGTCCTCGAGAACGCGGTCGCGGCGGCGTTCGGAGCCCGCGAGAAGGCGCTCGAGGCCCAGCAGGCGGCGATGAGCGCGCTCAACCTGCCCTCCGCCGGCGACGTCGAGCGCCTCGAGCGCCGCTTGCGCTCGCTCTCGCAGCGGCTGGAAGAGGTCGAGGACCAGGTCGATCGCGTTTCGCGCGACCTCGGCGACATCCGTCGCCAGATCGCCGCCGACAGGCGCGCAACGGTCCAAGACTAACCCTCGACTTTAGGCTGAGAGTGCGGCAGAGGCGGCGAGCCCGGCTCGTTTCTCGAACGTCTCGAGCTGCTCCCTCTCCAGATGCTCTTCGCCGGCCTTCTCGGCGACGATCAGGATGGCCGCTGCGTCGATTCCGAGCGTGCGAGCCCTGGCGAGGAGCGGCGCGGTCTGCATGTCGGCGGCGGCGACGCCCGGCGGCGACGCCTGATCTCCCGGGTGGGCATCGAAGCTGGCGACCGTGGTGCGCCGGAATCCCTCCGGCGCCTCCGCCAGCCGCTCGGTCAGCTGCCCGTCGGGCGCCACCGCCTCGCCGGGGGCGACGCCGAGCGCCGCCGCGCTGCCACCCACCGCGATCGCCGTCTCGACGACGACGATCTCGCCCAGCTCGAGCGACCTCTCGAAGCCGGCGCAGGTGCCGACCCGCACCGCGCGCCGGACGCCAAGGCCCCCGAGCTCTCCCAGCACCAACGCCGCGCTTGGCCCGCCCATCCCGGTCGACTGGATCGTCAGCGGCCTGCCCGCAGGCGTCTGGCCCGAGTACCCCCACAGCCCCCGCGAGTGGTTGCTCATCTTCGGCTGCTCGAGCAGCTCCTGGGCGAGCAGCAGGGCACGCCCGGGGTCGCCGACGAGGATCGCGTCAGCGGCGACTGGGGCTGTGGGCCGGAGTCGGGACGGCATCGTCAGGCGACCCTATTGCGCCGCCTTCGCCGGCCGTAGCGTCGCCGCGCCAGCGCAAGCGCGATCTTCGCCACTCGTGAGAAACACGCTCGCCGGATTTTCTCCATCCGTCCAAACACAGGGCTCGAGCCCGTCCATACGGTGGCTGTGACCGCCAAACCGCGACTGCCGGGGCGTGCCCCGGTGGGCTAGGAGGGAGTTTCGATGAGAAAGAAGATGGGCCTCGCCGTGATCTTCGCGGCACTTGCGGCCCTGGTGCTGCCATCGGTGGCAGGGGCCGCAACCGTGGGCGAAGTCGCCGGCACGGTCGAAGAAAAGGCGCTCGAGCTGGACATGGTCTGGGTCGCCGTCGCGACCGCCCTGGTCTTCCTGATGCAGGCCGGGTTCATGTTCCTCGAGATCGGATTCTCACGCCAGAAGAACGCCGGCACGGGGGTCGCCAAGATCCTCGTCAACCTGGCGATCGTGACGCTCGCCTGGTGGGCGCTCGGCTACGGGGTCGCGGAAGGCGGAGGCAACGACTTCTTCGGGACCAGCGGCTTCTTCTTCCACTTCGACCAGACGATCGGCCAGGGGGAAGAAGCGTTCAGCGTGGCCGGCTCCGACGCGATGCTGATGCTCTACGGGCTTGCCTTCTGCGCCGTCTCGCTGGCGATCGTCTGGGGCACGACCCTGGAGCGGATCAAGTTCGGCGCCTACGTGATCTACGCCGCGGTTTTCGGCGCGGTCATCTACCCGCTGGTCGCGCACGCGGTCTGGGGCGGCGGCCTGCTGTCCGACATCGGCGGCAAGCCGGTGATGGACTTCGCCGGCTCCTCGGTGGTCCACCTCACCGGTGCGGTCGGGGCGCTTGCGGCACTGCTGCTGCTCGGCGCTCGCAAGGGCAAGTACGACGCCAACGGCAAGCCGCGTGCGATCCCCGGTCACTCGATGCCGCTCGTCGGCCTCGGCGTGATCATCCTCTGGATCGGCTGGTTCGGCTTCAACGGAGGCTCGACCTTCGAAACCGCCGAATCGTTCTTCGGCGAGGTGATGCTCAACACCCAGCTCGCCGCGGCAGCGGGTGTGATCGGGGCTTCCCTGGCCGTCTACCTGAAGAGCCGTACGCTCGATGTCGGCATGGCCGGCAACGGCGCGATCGCCGGCCTGGTCGGCATCACCGCCCCGTCGGGCTTCGTCGAGTACTGGGCGGCGCCGATCATCGGCTTCATCGCCGGCCTGATCGTCGTCTACGCGGTGCTGGCGATCGAGAAGTTCCTCGACGACCCGGTCGGTGCCCTCTCGGCGCACGGTCTCGCCGGAATCTGGGGGACCCTGGCGGTCGGCATCTTCGCCTCGCCGCGACTGATAGTCGAAGGCGCCGGGCCGGGCATCTGGTACGGGATCTTCGGCGAGGAGAGCCTCAGCACGGCTTTCGGCCAGCTCGGCGTCCAGGGCCTGGCGGTCCTGTTCACCTTCGTCGTCGTGTTCGCCATCTCGATCACCACGTTCGCGATCATCAAGGCGACGATCGGCCTACGGGTATCGGACGACGAGGAGGAAGCCGGCCTCGACATCAGCTCGCACGGGATGTACGGGTATCCGGAGCAGTTCATCCCGCAGCCGGAGTACTCCACCGGCCTGCCAAGCACGCTGGGCACCGGGGCTGGGGTCCCGGCGGCGGCACCCGCCCAGATGACAGCTACCGAGACGCGATAGGAGGATCGAGCGCATGAAGAAGATAGAGGCGTTCATCCGCCACGAGGCGTTCGAGCCGATCAGGACCGAGCTGCTCGACAAGGGGTTCCCCTCTCTGTCGATCATCGAGGCCAAGGGCTCCGGCCGGCAGAAAGGGATCGTCGAGCGGTACCGCGGCTCGACGCTCACCGTCAACGTCCGGCCGAAGCTCAAGCTCGAGGTCGTGGTGGAGGACAAGGACAAGGGCCTCGTCGTCGAGACGATCCTCAAGCATGCCCGCACGGGCGAGGTCGGCGACGGGAAGATCTTCGTCATCCCGGTGGAGGAAGCGATCCGCATCCGCACCGGCGAGGGCGGAGAGCCGGTTCTGCAGGTACACGAGGAGTCCGAGATACCTACATGAGCCGAGGACGATCCCGGTAGGGGTTCCGCTTAACTTTTTCGAGGGGCGGACTTGGCTCTTTCGCGAGCGGCTTTCGCGAAAAAGTACAAGACGCTCCACCCCTACCGGGATCGTCCTTCACCTTTGCCGCAGGTTGTCGGCCTCGGCGTCTAGCCTCGCGTTCGATGGCTGAGGAGCGGATATCTCTTGCCGAGGCCTCGCGGCGGGCGGGCGTCTCGACCGCCACGCTGAAGCGCTGGGCGTCGGAAAAGGTGGTACCGGTGCGGCGCGGCCGCTGGACTGCCGCAGCTGCCGCGCAGGCGCGGGTGGTGGCGCGAATGCGCGAGCGCGGCCACTCGCTGGAGGACCTGAAGCGGGCGGGGCGGGAGGGGCGTCTCGCCTTCGGCTTCGCCGAGGACCTCTTCCCGAGGCCCGAGGACCAGCACACGGTCGAGGAGGTCGCCGGCGAGACCGGCCTCGAGCCCGAGCTGATCGAGCGCATCCTGGTCATCCTCGGCACACCGCTCGGTCGCGAGCGGCGGCTCGGCCCCGAGGACGTGAAGGCGCTGCGCCACTGCGCCAGGGTGCTCGCCGCCGGCTTCCCCCTGGTCGCCTTCCTGCAGCTGGTCCGCGTCTACGTGCAGTCGCTGCGCCGGATTGCCGACGCCGAGGTGCGCCTCTTCCATCTCTACGTGCACGAACCGATGATTCGCGACGCCGTCCCGGAGCTGGAGATGGCCGAGGAGATGGGCGAGCTCGCCGGCGACATCCTGCCCCTGGCGGCGCCGCTCACCGAGTACCTCCACACCCGCTACCTGCGCTTCTTCCTCGAGCAGGACGTGGTCGGCCACATGGAGAGCGAGCTCGGGTCGGCGGCCCCTCACCTCGGTCAGGTCCCGGTCACGCTCTGCTTCATAGACCTCACCGGCTTCACCCGCTACACCGAGGAGGAGGGGGACCTCGAGGCGCTCGACGTAATCGAGAACTTCGTCGAGACGGTCGAGGCGACCCTGCCACCCGAGGCGACGATCGTGAAGACGATCGGCGACGAGGTGATGCTCGTCTCTCCCGACCGTGCCTCGCTCAGCGAGTGGGCGGTGCAGCTGCTCGACCGTCTGCCGGAGCGACCCCGCCCCCGCGTCGGCATCCACTACGCCGAGGCGGTCTACCGCGACGGTGACTACTTCGGCACTCACGTCAACCTCGTTCACCGGGTCGTCGACCGCGCCCACGCCGGCGAGGTTCTGGTCACCGACCGCGTCGTCGAAGCGCTCGGCGGTCGCGGCCTCACCTGCGAGCCGATCGGCGAGGTGACGCTGCGCGGCTTCCCCGAGCCCACCTCGCTGTTCATCGTCCGCGCCGCAACCTGAGCCTCGGACCTAGACTCGTTCATATGGAGAGCGAGGCGATGCTCGAGCGGGTTCGCGAGGACGGCCTGCTGGCGGGTGCGCCGCTCGTCGCGATGCTCTCGGGCGGGCGCGACTCGACTTGCCTGCTCGACCTCGCGGTGCGCCTGCTCGGCGCCGAGGCGGTCACGGCTCTGCACGTCAATTACGGCCTCCGCGATGACTCAGACGAAGACGAGGCGCACTGCGCAGAGCTCTGCGAGCGCCTGGGGGTGCGGTTGGAGGTCGAGCGGCCGCGGCGGCCCGGGGGGCCGGGCAACCTCCAGGCCTGGGCGCGGGACACGCGCTACGCGGCGGCCGCGCGCCTGGCGCTGCCGGACGACGCTCTGATCGCCACCGGGCACACGGCCGACGACCAGGTCGAGACGATCCTCTACCGCCTCGCCTCCTCGCCCAGCCGGCGGGCCCTGCTCGGGATGCGGCCCCGCGACGGCAGCCTCGTGCGGCCGCTGCTGGGCTTCACCCGCGAGGAGACGACCGCTTACTGCGGGGGGCGCGAGCTGCGCTGGCGCGACGACCCGACCAACGAGGAGGCCGGCTACGCGCGCAACCGGGTGCGCCACGGCCTCCTGCCGGCCCTGGCCGAGATCCACCCGGCGGCGGCGCGCAACGTCCTGCGCACGGCGGAGCTGCTGCGCGACGAGGCGGAGATCCTCGATTCCCTCGTCGACGCCGAGCTGCAGGGCGCCAACGGCTCGCGGGTGACGATCTCGCTCGATCGGCTCGAGGGGCTCCCGGGCGCGCTTCGTCGCCTGGTGGTCCAGCGCCTCGCCGACCGCGCCGCGGGCCGGCCGGTGCCGGGTGCCGCCAACCATGCCGACGAGGTCGCCGCCCTGCGCCGCACCGGCACCGCGATGCTCGACCTCGGCGGCGGCGTCCGCGCCGTGGTCGAGCGCGGCATCCTCCGCGCCGTGGTCGAGCGCGGCATCCTCCGCGCAGAGCGCTAGTCTCGCGCCGTGAGCGACCCCTCGATCGGCGAGACCCTCGTCTCCAGCGAGGACCTGCAGCGGCGCGTCGCCGAGCTGGGCCGGCAGATCAGCGACGACTACGCCGGTCGCGACCTCTTCCTGGTCGGGGTGCTGAAGGGCGCCGTGCTCTTCCTCGCCGACCTGATGCGCAACGTCAGCGTCCCCTGCGAGGTGGACTTCATGGCCGTCTCCAGCTACGGCTCGCAGACCGACTCCTCGGGCGTGGTGCGGATCATGAAGGACCTCGACGCCCCGATCGAGGGCCGCCACGTGCTGATCGTCGAGGACATCATCGACTCGGGCCTCACGCTGCAGTACCTGATGCGCAACCTGAAGGCCCGCAATCCCGCCTCGGTGGAGGTCTGCGCGCTGCTGACCAAGCCCGAGCGGCTGCGCGTCGACCTCTCGCCGCGCTACGTCGGCTTCGAGATACCCAACCGCTTCGCCATCGGCTACGGCCTCGACCACGCCCAGCGTTACCGGAACCTCTCCTACGTGGCCGCGCTGGACGTGTAGGCGTAGGCCAGCCTGGCCGAAACGCCCTGGTACGCTGAATTTTCCCTGTGAGGCGTTTTTTCAAGAGCGCGGCTTTCCCGATCCTGCTGGTGGTGATCCTTGCCTTCGTCGCCCAGAAAGTGATCAGCAGCCCCTCGGGCACCGAGGCGCCGTCCTACAACGAACTGGTCAAGCCGAAGACCGGCCTCATCGCCCAGGAAAAGGTCGAAGAGGTCACGATCAACACGAAGGACAACACGCTCGACGTCAAGGAAAAGAACGGCGAGAGCTACTCCACGGGATACCCGCCCAACACCGAGCAATCCCTGCTCAACCTGATCGACCAGACCGAGAACGTGAAGACGACGGTGCACGGCAGCGGCAGCTCCAGCCTGCTCAACGTCCTTACCTTCATCCTGCCCTTCATCCTCTTCTTCGGCTTCTGGATCTTCCTGATGAACCAGATGCAGGGCGGCGGTTCGCGAGTGATGAACTTCGGCAAATCGAAGGCGAAGCGGATGGCGGTCGACGCGCCGAAAATCACCTTTCGCGACGTCGCCGGGGTCGACGAGGCGGTTCAGGAGCTTCAGGAGATCAAAGAATTCCTCGAGAACCCGAAGAAGTTCCAGGCGCTCGGCGCCCGCATCCCCAAGGGGGTGCTCCTCTACGGGCCGCCCGGCACCGGCAAGACCCTGCTTGCCCGCGCGGTGGCCGGTGAGGCCGGAGTGCCCTTCTTCTCGATCTCCGGATCGGACTTCGTCGAGATGTTCGTCGGCGTCGGCGCCAGCCGCGTCCGCGACCTCTTCGAGCAGGCGAAACAGAACTCGCCCTGCATCATCTTCATGGACGAGATCGACGCCGTCGGCCGCCACCGCGGCGCCGGCATGGGGGGCGGCCACGACGAGCGTGAGCAGACGCTGAACCAGCTCCTGGTCGAGATGGACGGCTTCGAGATGAAAGACAACATCATCCTGATCGCCGCCACCAACCGGCCCGACATCCTCGACCCGGCCCTGCTGCGGCCTGGCCGCTTCGACCGCCAGGTAGTCGTCGACCGGCCCGACCGCAAAGGGCGCAAGCACATCCTCGAGGTCCACACGCGCGGAAAGCCGCTGTCGAAAGCGATCGACCTCGACGCGCTGGCCGGGCAGACCCCCGGCTTCACCGGCGCCGACCTCGCCAACCTGATCAACGAGGCCGCACTACTGGCCGCGCGTGACGGTCGCAAGGCGATCGGCGAGAAGCAGCTTGAAGAGGGCATCATGCGCGTGATCGCAGGCCCCGAGAAGAAGTCGCGCCTGATGAGCGACAAGGAGCGCCTGATCACGGCCTACCACGAGATGGGTCACGCGCTCGTCGGGCACTACCTGCCCGGCTGCGACCCGGTCCACAAGATTTCGATCATCAACCGCGGAC
>DASUIY010000021.1:0-2865 GCA_036279555.1 Solirubrobacterales bacterium
GGGTGCCCCTCGGACGGGCGGATACTCAAAACGGCGGCCTAATTAGGCCGCCGTTTGTCCGGACGAGGGGCACCCGTGCCCTCCCCCACTACGAAGACGATTCGTCCGAGGTCTGCTCGATCTCCTGGGCGAGCTCCTCCAGCTCCTCCGCGAACGAAGGCCCGAAGCTCTCCACAGGCGTGTCGTCGCCGTCGAGCCCGAGCTCGGCCGCGAGGTCTTCTTCGTCGAGCAGGCCGTCCTCGTTCGGCGGTTCGATCGGGACCGCGGGCTCGACCGCGAGCGTGCGGTAGTGCTTGAGCCCGGTCGCGGCAGGGATCAGCTTGCCGATGATCACGTTCTCCTTCAGGCCGACCAGCTTGTCCCGCTTGCCCTCGAGGGCGGCGTCGGTGAGCACCTTGGTCGTCTCCTGGAAGGAGGCGGCGGAGAGGAAGGACTCGGTGGCCAGGGAGGCCTTGGTGATGCCGAGGATGACCTCCTCGGCCTTGGCCGGCGTGCCTCCTTCTTCCTTCGTTTTCTTGTTGAGCCGCTTCAGGGCACCGCGGTCTTCCAGCTGGCCCGGAAGCAGGCTGGTCGAGCCCTTGGACTCGATCCGCACCTTCTTCAGCATCTGCCGGGCGATCAGCTCGATGTGCTTGTCGTTGATGTCGACGCCCTGGGCGCGGTAGACCCTCTGCACCTCGGCCACCAGGTAGAGCTCGACGTCGGTGCGACCGCGGATCGCCAGCAGGTCAGCCGGGTACAGGGAGCCCTCGTTGAGCTGCTGCCCGACCTCGACCTTTTCTCCATCTGCCACGTGCAGGCGGGTCCGGGGCGGGAAGCTGTAGGCGTGCTCCTCGCCGCTGGACTCGGTGACGATCACTTTCAGCGCTTTGTCGGTTTCCTCGACCGAGACCTTGCCGGCCACCTCGGCCATCTGCGCGAGCCCCTTCGGTTTGCGCGCCTCGAAGAGCTCGACGATGCGCGGCAGGCCCTGCGTGATGTCCTGGCCGGCGACGCCGCCGGTGTGGAACGTGCGCATGGTCAGCTGCGTGCCGGGCTCGCCGATCGACTGGGCGGCGATGATCCCCACCGCGTCGCCGATGTCCACCGTCGAGCCGGTCGCCGGGGAGACCCCGTAGCAGGAGCGGCAAACCCCGGAGTCGGCGTCGCACTTGAGCGCCGAGCGGACCGGGACCTTGACCTCTTCCTCTCCGAAAGCCTCGGCGATCGCCTCGACGTCGGCCAGGGTGATCTCCTGGTTGCGCTTGAGCAGTTCGCGGCCGCGCTTGGTTTCGAATTTCTTCGCCGCCAGGCGGCCGATCAGGTTGTCGTTGAGCGAGTTGTCGTCCTTGCGGATCGCCATCTCGATGTGGTCCTTGGTCTTGCAGTCCTCCTCGCGGACGATCACGTCCTGGGCGACGTCGACCAGGCGCCGGGTCAGGTACCCGGAGTCGGCCGTGCGCAGAGCCGTGTCGGCGAGGCCCTTTCGGGCGCCGTGGGTGGAGATGAAGTACTCAAGGACCGAGAGGCCCTCCATGAAGTTGGCCTTGATCGGCCGCTCGATGATTTCGCCCTTCGGATTGGCCATCAGGCCGCGCATGCCCGCCAGCTGGCGGATCTGCTTGAAGGAGCCGCGAGCGCCCGAGTTGGCCATCATGAAGATCGGGTTCAGCTCGTCGAGGTTGTCCTCCATCGCCTGCGCGACCTCGTCGGTGGCGTTGTTCCAGTGCGACGTGACCGCCTCGTGGCGCTCCTCGGCCGTGATGTAGCCGTCGTCGTACTGCCCCTGGATCGCGGCCGTCTGCTTCTCGTAGCGCTCGAGGATCTGCTCCTTGTCGGGCGGCGAGACGACGTTGTTCTTGGAGACCGTGATGCCGGCCTGGCTCGCGTAGTGGAAGCCGAGGTCCTTGAAGGCGTCGAGCACCTGCGAGACCGCGGGCGCCCCGTAGGCCTCGACCAGGTCGGAGACCATCTCGTTGACGTCGCGCTTCTTCAGCGCGTGGTTGACGAACTCGAACTGCTCGGGGTCGAAGTCCTCCCCGAGCGCGTCGGCGAGCGCCCGCTCGATCTTCTCGTTGAAGATGATCCGGCCGACCGTGGTGAGGAAGTGCTCGTGCCCGGCCCGCCGGTACTCGGCCTGGTCGTGCAGCTTGCAGCCGCCGTTCTCGTAGACGAGCTCGGCCTCCTGCGCGGAGCGGAACACCTTCGGCGAGGAGCCGTTCCGCTTGGCGCCCTTGCCGGCCTTGAGCTCCTCGTCGATCTTCGCCAGCTCGTCCTCCGCCGGTCCGTAGGTGAGGTAGTAGATGCCCAGCACCATGTCCTGGGTCGGCGTCGCCAGCGGCGCGCCGTGGGCCGGCGAGAGGATGTTGTTCGCCGAGAGCATCAGGATCCGCGCCTCGGCCTGGGCCTCGGCGGAGAGCGGCACGTGCACGGCCATCTGGTCGCCGTCGAAGTCGGCGTTGAAGGCGTGGCAGACCAGCGGGTGGACCTGGATCGCCTTGCCCTCGACCAGCACCGGCTCGAAGGCCTGGATGCCGAGGCGGTGCAGGGTCGGCGCGCGGTTGAGCAGCACCGGGTGCTCGTGGATGACGTCCTCGAGCACGTCCCAGACCTCGGGGATCATCGACTCGACCATCTTCTTGGCCGCCTTGATGTTCTGCACCGATTTGCGCTCGACCAGCTGGGCCATGATGAACGGCTTGAACAGCTCGAGCGCCATGAGCTTCGGCAGGCCGCACTGGTGCAGCCGCAGCGACGGGCCGGACACGATCACCGATCGGCCGGAGTAGTCGACGCGCTTGCCGAGCAGGTTCTGGCGGAAGCGCCCCTGCTTGCCCTTGAGCATGTCGGAGAGCGACTTCAGCGGCCGGTTGCCGGGGCCCGTCA
>DASUIY010000022.1:0-2938 GCA_036279555.1 Solirubrobacterales bacterium
GTGCCGGTCGACCCAGGCCCGGTCGACGTGCTCAAGGTCGCCCACCACGGCAGCGAGGACGCCGGGCTCGACTCCCTGCTCGACCGCACCGACCCCCGCCTGGCCGTGATCTCGGTCGGCGAGGACAACTCGTTCGGTCACCCGGCGCCCGCGACGCTGCAGGCCCTCGCCGCGCACCGCGTCCCCACCCTGCGCACCGACCTCGACGGCACGATCACGCTCGAGGTCAGCCGCGGCAGAGTTGAGGTCGATACGGACGGCTAGCCACGTTCCGGTGCGCCTTTCCCCCGTTATGGGGGGATAAAGCGCACCGGAACGACTGAGGCCGCCGATTTGGTCCTCTAAACGGATCGTCGAGGCAAAACTGGGAGTTTTCGCCGGTTGGACTTGGGCTACGGCTGAGGCCGTCGATGAGCGTAGAGGTGGCCTCCAGGTTTCGACAGGCGCTGTCCCGCACCGTGCTCGGCTCGAGCCTGGCGGGAGATGGCCTGCTGGTCCGGATGCGCAGGGCCACGATAGCCTTGCTGGCGGTGGTTGCTGCGGTCGGCTTGGGTCTGATCGCCTTCGTCTCGCAGGTCGGCTGGCCCACGGTGTTCAGCGGCCCGATTCCAGCCGGTCCCGAGCCCGGTGTCGTGCGCAACGACCCGATAGCCGCACCCCGGCTTTTCGCGTCGCAGCCCGGCACTCGGGTGCAGGGGGTGGTTCGGCGGGCCGCCGGGACGCTGCGCGAGGGCGCCGGGGCGGGGGCGCCCTCCGTGCTTTCCGGTTCGGAGGTCGGATCCTCGCACCAAGCCGAGGCGCCTCCAGTCGAACCCGCCCCGCCGGCCCCGGCACCTCCGCAGCAAGCGGAAGTCCCCGATGCCGCGCCGGAGCCGGCGCCCATGCCGGTGTCGAGCCCTGACCGCGCCAGGTCTCCTGAGGTCGAAGAGACCCGCGCGGTTCGCGCGTCGAAGGCCGACCGGCCACCGGGTAAGCCAAGGGGGAAGCGCGGTCGTGCGCCGAAGGCGGAGCCCCCGCCTCCACAGATGGAGGAGGACAGCGACGACTACGACCAGGGAGAGGACGACAGCGCGCCGGAGAAGGACGATCGTGGACCCGGCCGCGACGGTCGCGGAAAACCGGACTGGGCAGGACACTAGATGGTTGATCCCACGACCGCGTGTGACTGGGGACGCGCGTGGCCAAGCAGATCAAGGACGCAGGGTGCGGCCTTTGGCGGCGCCAAAGGCAAACCCGAGGACGCAGAGATGCGCAGCGCCATGTGCGTCCTCCAGGTGTGCGGGGTCGGGGGATCAACCATCTAGACTCGGCCGCGATGGCCGAGGGCTTGTCCGCGCTGTACCTGATCGCCGGCACCGACGGGGCGAAGATCGATGAAACGCGCGCCCGCCTCCGCGCTCGCGCGGAAGGCGACGGCGGCGCCGGGGCGCTCGAGGTCTTCGAGCCGAGCGAGGGCAGGGGCGCTCCCGACCACGAGGCGCTGCTGGCGGCGATCCCGGCGATGTCGCTGACCGAGACGCGGCGCTACCTGCTTGCGGACGGCGTCGAGCGCTGGCGCGACAAGCAGCTCGAGACCGTCGCCGCCGCGGTTGGCGCGCTGCCACCCGAGCTGACCGTCGTCCTGATCGCCCGGGCCAAGGCCCCGGCGAAGCTGGTGAAGGCGGTGAAAGCGGCGAAGGGCGAGATCCACGAGTTCGAGGCGCCGAAGGCTCGCGACATGCCGCGTCTCCTGGTCGGCGAAGCCAAGAACCTCGGGTTCGGGCTGGAGCCCGCCGCGGCCCGCATCCTCGTCGACCGCATGGGAGCCAACCCGGTGCGATTGCGCAACGAGCTCGGCCGCCTGGCCCTCTGGGCTGGAGAAGGCGGCCGGGTGACCGCCGCCGACCTCGACGCGATGGTCTCCGACACGTCCGAAGCTGCGGTCTGGGCCCTCTCCGACGCTCTGCTGGAACGCGATCCGGCAAAGGCAAGCCGGCTGGCCGAGCAGCTGATCGCGCAGGGGGAGAGCGTAACCGGCCTGATCTACGGCCTCGCTTCCAGGCTGCGCAAGGCCTGTGCCGCCGCTGCCCAGCTCGAGGAGGGAGTGCCGCCGAAGCAGGTCGAGGCCGGCCTCGGGATGCATCCCTATGCCGCCAAGCAGCTGGTTTCGCGATTGGGCCCGACCACCCTTTCGAACCTGCAGCATGCGACAACGACCCTTGCCGACCTGGAGGTCTGGTGTCGCGGCGGCGCCGACTACGGCGACGACCTGGCGTTGACACTCGCATTGCGCCGAGCGAGCGCCGGTGCATAGCAAGGACGCAGGGAGCATGGCGTGCTTTGCACGCGAGCGACCGAGGACGCCGCTAGGCGCCGGCGATTCGCGCGGCGCGGGACTTCTTGCGCGCGCCGGTGTTCTTGTGCAGGGCGCCCTTCTGGACAGCCTTGTCGATCTTCGAGACCAAGGCCTTATGCTCGGCCTCGACCTTGCTGCCGTCGCCGGCCTCGGCCGCGCTTTCGAGCCGGCGGAAGTAGGTCTTCACCGTGCTCGTGAGCAGGCGGTTCTCCGTGCGCTCGCGCTCGCTGCGTAGGATCCGCTTCTTCTGTGAGGCTATGTTGGCCATGAGTCAAGTGCCCGAGCAGGCGCCGTGCCGGCTCCGGGCGGCCGCCGACTATAGCGACTGGGGCGCCCTCGGTCGCCTCCCAATTTGGAATTGACCATCTGACTTGGAGACGCCCAAGGCACCCGACACCCCGGGAGACGACGAGCGGGCGGCGATCGACGCCGACGCGGCGCTGCGCGAGGCCGAGGCCTTCGACCCCGGCGAGGATCTCGCCGGCGAGCCGGCCCCGGGCCGTCAGGCCGGGCGGATCGCCCGCTCGACCGCCTTTTTCTCGATCGCCACCGCGGCCTCGCGGGTCGCCGGCCTCGCGCGCGAGGTCGTCGCCGCCGGCTACT
>DASUIY010000023.1:0-4304 GCA_036279555.1 Solirubrobacterales bacterium
ATCGGGCCGCCGCTGCAAAGCATGTCGGCGGCCCTGTAAGGCAACCGAGCGCACTTGCTCACGCTGCCGCAAGCAGCGGTCCCGTCTGCGTAAAGCAGAGGCTGAGACCGCTGCTGAAACCTTCCAGCCCGCGAGAATCCCCGAGGCCCTAGAGCAGCGCCTTCAACAGGCTGAAGAACGCCGCCGGGACTTGGTGCGCGTTATGTCGGAGCGACCGGCGGTGGTCGCATGAACGCCACAGCCCACGTCCCGCCGCAGAACATCGAGGCGGAGGAATCGGTGCTGGGGGCGATGCTGGTCGCCGAGCCGGCGCTGACCCGCGTCATCAATGACGCCAAGCTCAGCGCCGAGGACTTCTACCTTGAGAAGCACGGGCTGATCTTCGCCTGCGCCCGCGACCTCCATGCCGAAGGCAAGCCTGTTGACGAGCTGACGGTGTGCAACGCACTGGGAGACCAGATCGACGCGGCTGGTGGCAAGCACTACGTCTCCGAGCTGGCGGCCAAGGTGCCCGCCGCCGGCAACGCCAAGCACTACGCGGAGATCGTCCAGCAACACGCCCTTGCGCGGATGAAGCGGGAGATCGGCCAGGAGTTGCAGAACGGCCTCGCGCCAGCGGATGCCATCGACCGCTTGGCAGGCCTTCAGCGACGGGCCGCTGAAGGCGACCAGGACGGCGTTCGGGCTGTCACCTTCGCCTCGATCGAGCGGGAATCGGTGCAGTGGCTTTGGCCGGGTCGAATCCCGCTGGGAATGCTCAGCCTGCTCGTAGGCGACCCCGGCCTTGGGAAGTCGCTGCTGACCGTCGACCTGTCGGCGAAGGTGAGCCGAGCAGGCGGGAACGTGCTCCTGCTCTCGGCAGAGGACCATAAGGGCGCAACGATCCGCCCCCGTCTTGAAGCCACGAACGCGGTCCTAGATCGTGTCCACTGCGTCGAGGTCCGCCGCGACGGGCTTGAGGACGGGATCGCCCTACCCGACGACGGCGCCGAGCTTCACCGGCTCGCTACCGAGCACAAGGCAAAGCTCGTGATCGTTGACCCGCTCATGGCGCACCTGCCGGAGTCCGTCAATTCGTGGCGCGACCAATCCGTCAGGCGGGCGCTGGCGCCGCTCCACCGGCTCGCCCAAGACCTCGACGCTGCGGTGATCGTCGTCGCTCATTTGAACAAGGCGAAGGGAGGCGACGCCCTGCATCGTACTGGCGGGAGTATCGGCATTCCCGCCGCGGTGCGCTCTGCCCTTCTACTCGCTCGCGATCCGGAAGACCCCGAGCCCGAGCGAGGTACCCAGCGCGTTCTCGCACACGTCAAGTGCAATGTTGGAGCGCAAGCCGAGACGCTCGCTTGCGAGATCGAGACCGTCCGGTTGGACGATCAGGCCGAGGCCCCGAGACTGAAAGTCGTCGGCACCTCCTCTATCTCTGCGGCCGACCTGCTGGACATGCCGGCCGAGGAGGTCCGAACCGAGCGCGACGACGCGATCGAGTTCCTTGCGGCCGAACTCGCCGAAGGCCCAAAGCCCACCAACGAGATCAAGAAAGCGGCAAGGGACACGAATATCAGTGATCGCACGTTGGCTCGGGCAAAGGCCGACCTGGCCGTTCAGAGCACCAAGGATGGCCTCAACGGCGGGTGGAGATGGCGACTCCCAGACAAGGATGCCACCCCGGCTGAGGACGCCAAGGACGCCACGCAGGGGCAAGGTTGCCAAGGCGATATATCTACCGTGGCACCCTTCGATAGTGAAGCCGTTTCTACGGGTTCTGAGGGGTCCAAAACAGGCCAAGGATGCCACCCCGCAGATATGGCACTCTTGGACGGGGAGGCGGCAGAATGAGCGCCGCAACCGTTACGGATAGCGCGGTCGGTCAGAACCGTAACGCTGGTGTGGGCTGGGTCTGGATCGACGGGCCGCGTGACGGCGGTGGGTGGTGTTCTCGCCCGGTCGGAAGCGTTGAGGCACATGGACACTGCCGTGCCCCGAAGTGCGGCGCGTGTCTCATCGGGCGTAGGTGGGGCTGCCGTTACTGCTCGAATGCCTGTCGGCAACGGGCATACCGGACACGGGCGGGTGCGGCATGACAACTCTCAATGCCGAGCGCCGGGACCTCCTCGCAGATCTGCGAGTGCAACTGCCGCGCCTCAAAGATCGAAGGGCCAAGGAACGCACCCGCCGTGCGATCCGGCAGCTTGAATTTGAAATGGCCCCCGGTCGGGCGCGCGAGTCCGAGGTTCTGCGATGAGCGCCGTCCACCTGGACGATGCGAGTGTCGAGGCCGTCGCCCACCGGGTAGCCGAGCTGCTTCGCGGGGAGTCCACTGCTGGCGAGCTGGTCGACGTTGCCGAGGTAGCGCGCCGCTTCGGCGTCTCGCGCGACTACGTGTACGAGCACGCCGACGATCTCGGCGCTGTGCGGTTGGGCGACGGGCCGAAGGCGCGACTGCGATTCGATCCGGAGACAGTGGCAGGCAGGCTGGGTGCGTCGTCGCCGGAGCCATCGCCTCGACCTCAGCGTCGTCCACGTCGCGGAACCAAGCGCGTCGACCTACTGCCGGTGCATGGCGGCGGTGAGCGGCGATGAGTGGGCAGGGCCAGGGGGGCGGTGGCAGCAAGCGCACCGCCACTGCACCGCCACTGCGCCCCAGTCAGATATCCCTCCCCGTGCTAGATAACTCGCAAGCTGCGGCCGGCAAGGCTCGCTGCTACCGCTGCGGGGAGTCCAAGCCCGTGTCTGAGTTCGCCAAGGACCGGAGCAAGGCCAGCGGCTACAAGAGCATCTGCAAGGACTGCGACAGGGCGAAGTCGCGCCGCTATTACACCGAGAACGGGGAGCGGGTTCGGGCGCGCATCAACTCCGCCAACGCAGCGAAGCGCGGTGAGCGCTGATGCGAGTTTGCCTTGGCTGCACTCGCCTCGTTTCCAAGGGCAGCCGCTGCCCGTCCTGCCAGCGGGCCAACCGCAAGCGCCGCAAGGCCGAAGGCAGAACCGGCGAACGCGGGTCGACGGCGGCTAGCCGCAAGCGCAGGGCCAACGTCTTGGCCCGTGACGGCCACCGCTGTCGCTACTGCGGAGCCCCGGCCACCATCGCCGATCACGTCAAGGCGCTGGCCCTCGGCGGCTCGGACACCGAAGACAACATGGTCGCCGCCTGCCGCCCCTGTAACTCAGCGAAGGGTTATCAGCCACTCAACACCTTTCAGGGCTCGGACTGGCTGCGCCGACGCCGCGTAGATGTGGCTGCCCCTGGGGGGGCGGTAGCGGATGTCTGATTCACGCAATACCGACACCGCCTCCCCCAGTGATCTCGGAGCGTACGCAACTGGGAAGGTTAACCCGGAGCTTCCTGACTGGTGGCCGGACCCCGCCGCAACTCCGATCTGTGAGCACTGCGGGCGCCCCTTCCCGTCGCTCCGCCCGGAGACGGCGCGCTACTGCAAGCCGGCCTGTCGCGCCGCCGCTTGGCGGGAGGCGCAGAAGTGATCTTCCTCGGACTTGTCTTTGTGACAACCCATGGAACGGTGGCAGTGGAAACGGATTCGCGCTCCGCACTCCACGGCAAATGCCACGGGGGCTGGGTGAGAACTTGACACAACGAGGAGGACACGATGAGTGATGACAGTGGACCCGACCGTCGCGAGTTCCGCAGCGATGGGAGCATGGAGATCCGCGTCGATCGGTTCGTCTGCATCAAGCCGCTGATCGCAAGGAACCTACCCGGCTATGCCGGGCCACAAGAGTTCAGGGCACCGCGAGATGGGGTGATCCAGAGGGTGAGCGCAGACCACCCCGCCGTCTCCCGCTACCCGGATCACTTCGCACCCGACGACAGCACGGCTGCCCACGAGGCGCGAGCAAGAGGGAAGGCCGGCCCGCGGCCCTCCCGTACATCACCGCGCCCAGCCGCCGCCGGCACCCGTTCGGCATCCGGAGGCGGTCGCCGGTCGTATGGCTTGGACGTCCCGCAGGTCCGCCGCCCTCGCGCCGTAGTCGGGGATGGGATCTATGACCTTTCGACCGTGCGCGCCTCGGTCGCGACGCCCCAGGAGGAGATCCGCGAGTTGCGCGACCGCTCTCTCCGGGGGATCGAGCGCTGGAAGTTTCCCCACGGCCGCGCCGACGCCGACGCCATCAGAGGCCACCTCGCCGCACTGATCGACACCGACGACCGAACAGGGACGCTTTGCAAACGGTTCCTCATCGCCGGCTCGCCACGCCATCGGGAGCTGTTCTCAAGGGCAGCGCGAGGGCAGGGGCTAATGCCGGAAGAGAAACGAGCAATGAGCCTGGACGGGCCAGACGGCG
>DASUIY010000024.1:0-2906 GCA_036279555.1 Solirubrobacterales bacterium
CGTGCCGCGGCTGGGCCACCGCCGGGGTGCTCGATCAGGGCGATCGGGAGCCCCGCGCTCCCGGCGAGCCGCCGTACCCGCTCGACCGTGTCGTCGCTCGAGCCGTTGTCGACGACGATCGCCTCGACCTCCGCATCGCCCGTCTGTTGGGCTCCGAGCGCGGACAGCGTCCTCGCCAGCACGGGCGCGCGGTCCTTGGTCGGGATGACAACCGTGATCGAGTTCATCTCTGGCCGCCCGCTCTAAGGCGCCGGGAGAGCCTAAGTAGCGGAGCGGCGATTGGAATCTCCCAGCGGTGGTGTAGGCGGATGTACCGCTCGACCGAGCGCAGCCTGATCGCCTGCAGGCGGCGCGCGTCGATCTGGGCGAAGGCCTCCGCCCCGGCGTGCCCCACCCTGGCCGAGCCGGCGATCAGGTTGCGCCGGCCGCCGTCGCGAAGGCGCTTCGCCAGGTCGACGTCCTCGTACCAGAGGAAGAAGCCCTCGTCGAAGCCCCCGGCCCCCTCCCAGACGTCGCGGCGGACGACGAAGCAGGCACCCGAGGGCTGACCGACCTCGGACACGGCGCCTGCGGCGGGACTCGGCTGGCGCCGCTCGCCGAAGGACCCGGCGAAGATACGGCCCAGCATCGTCGCGGCTCCCGGCAGGGCCGCGTGGTAGCGGTCCGTGTCGCCGCCGAACACCGGCCCCACCATGCCGGCCATCGGGTCGGCGAGCGCCGCCGCCGCCAGCGCCGCCAGCGCCGTGGGCTCGGGCAGCACGTCGGCGTTGCTGACGCAGACCAGCGCGCCGCTGCCTTCTCGCAGCACGCGGTTGGCCGCAGTTCCGTAGCCGACGTTGTCCTCGCCCAGGATGAGCCGCACGCCCGGGGGGCAGCCGTCGCGAAGCACCTCTCGCTGCTGCGGGCGCGAGTCGTTGTCGACGATCGTCACCCGCGCCTCGACTCCCGTGGAGGCCAGATAGGCGCGCGCCGCAGCCAGCGCTGCGTCTGCGGTGTTCCAGTTGACGATCGCCACGTCGATTGCGATCGGTGAGGTGCCCCGGCTCATGAACGACGCGACGATAGCCTTCCCGCCAGTGCAAGACCTGAAAGGCCTGATCCTCTCCGGCGGAGCCGGGACGCGGCTGCGCCCGATAACCCACACCTCGGCGAAGCAGCTGGTGCCCGTCGCCAACAAGCCCGTGCTCTTCTACGGGATCGAGGCGCTGGTCGACGCCGGCGTCACCGAGATCGGCATCATCATCGCGCCGGAGACCGGCGAGGAGATCCGCGAAGCGGCTGGCGACGGCTCAGCCTTCGGTGCCGAGATCACCTACATCGTCCAGGACGAGCCCGCCGGCCTCGCCCACGCGGTCCTCACCGCGGAGGAGTTCATCGCCGGCTCGCCCTTCGTCATGTACCTGGGGGACAACCTGCTCGCCGACGGCCTGCGCGGGCTCGTCGCCAGCTTCCGCGCCGAGGAGCCCGATGCGCTGATCCTGCTCACCCCGGTCGACGACCCGCAGTCCTACGGGGTCGCCGAACTCGACGGCGAGCGGATCGTGCGCCTGATCGAGAAGCCGAAGGACCCGCCGTCGAACCTCGCCCTGGTCGGCGTCTATCTCTTCGCCCCGCCGATCTTCGACGCCGCCCGCGCCCTCGAGCCCTCCTGGCGCGGCGAGCTGGAGATCACCGAGGCGATCCAGGGCCTGATCGAGCAGGGCAGGGCCGTCCGCTCGGAGGTCGTCAGCGGCTGGTGGAAGGACACCGGCCAGCTCGCCGACATGCTCGAGGCCAACCGGCTCGTGCTGGAGGAGATAGAGACCCGGATCGACGGTGAGGTCGACGAGGGCTCGAGGGTCGAGGGGCGGGTCGTGGTCGAGGAGGGGGCGGTGCTGAAGGGCTCGGTCGTGCGCGGGCCGGCCGTGATCGGCGCCGGCGCCCGCATCGAGGACGCCTACGTCGGCCCCTACACCTCGATCGGCGAGGACGTGCGCATCTGCCGCTCGGAAATCGAGCACTCGATCGTCCTCGCCGGCTCCGTGGTCGAGGACCTCGGCACCCGCATGGAGGCCAGCCTGCTGGGCCGCGAAGTCAAGCTCACCCGCAGCGACGGCATGCCGAAGACGCTGCGGATGCTGGTCGGGGACAAGTCCGAGATCAAGATCATCTGATGGGAGGCCCCCGGTGAAGGTCCTCGTCACAGGCGCCGGTGGCATGCTCGGTCGCGACGTGGTGCTCGCCGCCGGCAACGCCGGCCACGACGTGATCGGGTTCGGCCACACCGAGCTCGACGTCGCCGACGAGGCAAGCGTCAGCTCGAAGTTCGAGCTGGAGCGTCCCGACGTGGCGATCAACTGCGCCGCCTGGACCGACGTCGACGGGGCCGAGGAGGCCGAGGAGGCGGCGATGGGGGTCAACGGTCAGGGCGCGGGCCACATCGCAGCAGCAGCAGCCGCGGTCGACGCCTCCGTCCTCTACGTCTCCAGCGACTACGTCTTCGACGGCGCCAAGGGCGCGCCCTACGCCGAGACCGACCAGCCGGCGCCGCTCTCGGCCTACGGCCGCACCAAGCTGGCCGGCGAGGAGGCGACCGCGGCGGCCAACAAACGCCACTTCGTGGTCCGCTCCTCCTGGCTCTTCGGCATCGGCGGCTCCAACTTCGTCGAGACGATGCTGCGCCTCGCGGCGACGCAGAACGAGGTGCTCGTCGTCCGCGACCAGGTCGGATCGCCCACCTACACCTGGCATCTCGCCTATGGCATCGTGCGCCTGATCGAGGGGATCGAGTTCGGCATCCATCACATGGCGGCGGGGGGCGCCTGCTCCTGGTACGACTTCGCCCGCGAGATCTTCGACCAGGCAAAGGTCGAGTGCCGCGTGCTCTCCGGCACGACCGAGATGCTCGGCCGCCCCGCCCCGCGCCC
>DASUIY010000025.1:0-6405 GCA_036279555.1 Solirubrobacterales bacterium
AGCCGCTCAGCCTGTTTCAGGTTGCAGTGCAGGTCGCTGAAGGCAAGAAGCTTCACGCGCGCAACCTAACGATTTGCCGCCTGGCCCGCGTCAGGCTCTCTCGCGTCCGCATCCCCGCCTCGCCGGCGGGCGAGTTCGATAGTCTCGGTCGTGCTAATGCCTGACGTCTTCTGGATCGGCCTCGGCCTCGCCGGCTTCATCTTCCTCATCGGCGTATTTGGCGGGGCTCGCTCGAGCGCCACCGGCCCCCGCGCCGGCGCTGCCATCGGCGCTTACCTTGGCGTGATGCTGGCCTTCCCGCTGCTGGCCATCGGTCTCGCGGCCAGCTAAGCCCCGCCGGGGTTTGAATCCCTCTGCCGTCCGGGTAGTCCCGGGTTTCAACTATTCATGACAGCAATGAATAGTTATCATGACAACAAGGGAATACAAGGGAAATACATGCCAACAAGGGGGAACTTATGGGCCACGCTGAGATTGTCCCCAGGGTAGAGCTTCACGACGGGATCGAGATACCGCAGGTCGGCTTCGGCGTTTTCCAGGTGCCGCCCGAGGAGACCCAGGGCGCGGTCGAGTCGGCGCTCGAGGCCGGCTACCGGCACTTCGACACCGCCGCCGCCTACCGCAACGAGAAGGGCGTCGGCGCGGCGCTCGCGGCCTCGGGACTACCTAGGGAGGACTACTTCGTCACGACCAAGCTCTGGAACTCGCAGCAGGGCCATGACTCGACCCTGGCCGCGTTCGAGGCAAGTCTCGAGCGACTGGGGCTCGACCACGTCGACCTCTACCTGATCCACTGGCCGGTCCCAACCGAAGGGCTGTTCGTCGAGACCTGGCGCGCTTTCGAACAGATCCACAGGGAGGAGGCGGCGCGCACGATAGGCGTCTCCAACTTCCGCATCGAGGACCTCGAACTGCTGATGCGGGAGACGGAGACCCGGCCGACCGTGAACCAGGTCGAGTTGCACCCGCGCTTACAGCAGGCCAACCTGCGTGCCTGGCACTCGGAGCACGGCATAGCCACCGAGGCCTGGAGCCCGCTCGCGCAGGGCGAGCTGCTCGACGACGAGACGATCGTCCGGGTGGCCGAGGGCCACGGCAAGACGCCGGCACAGGTGATCCTTCGGTGGCACCTGCAGCTCGGCAACGTCGTCATCCCCAAGTCGGCGACGCCGGAGCGGATTCGCGAGAACATCGAGATCTTCGACTTTGAGCTCTCCGATGAGCAGATGGCGGCGATCGGTAGCGTCGATGGCGGCACCCGGATCGGTCCCGATCCGGCCATATTCGTAGCGCCTTGACCTGGGGCCTTCGGGGGGGGCTTTGGCGTTTTTAGAGCATTACTTAGCCGTACCGGTCTAATCTACGTCGCATTGCCCTCAGAATTATTGAGCTGCAGTGACCGAGCTGGCGCAGAACCTGATCGATGCGTTGGCTCTCGGCAGCCTCTACGCGCTGATCGCGCTCGGGGTCACGGTGATCTACACCGTGATGGGGATGATGAACTTCGCCCACGGAGAGTTCATCATGCTCGCCGCCTACGCCCTCTACGTGCTCGCCGGGTTGCCCTTCGCCGCCGCTTTGGGCGGGGCGCTGGTGACCGGGATCGCGGTCGCGATCGCGGCCGAGAGAATCGCCTTTCGCCCGGTTCGCAGGGCGGACCTCTCGGCCCAGCTCGTCACCTCGCTGGCGGTGGCGACGATCCTGCAGAACGTCGTCACCGCATCGGTCGACGCCCGCCCCCAGTCCGTCGCGACGCCCGCGTTCGTCAGCGAGTCGAGTGAGCTCGGCGCCGTCTCGGTGCCCAACTTGGAGTTCCTCACCCTCGGCTTGACGGTGGTCGTCCTCGGTGGCCTCGGCTGGCTGCTCTACCGGACCCGCGCCGGGCTCGCGATGCGCGCGGCGGCGGAGAACTTCGAGATGGCACGGCTGCTCGGCGTGCGAGCGGACCGGGTGATCGCGCTCTCCTTCGCGGTAAGCGGCGCGCTGGCTGCGGTGGTCGGCGTGCTCCTGGTGATGCAGACCGGGCAGGTCTCGCCGACGATGGGGCTGACGCCGGTGCTTGTCGGCTTCGTCGCTGTGACGATCGGCGGCTTCGGCAGGATGTTCGGCGCGGTGCTCGGCGGCCTGCTCCTCGGCATCGCCTCTTCGCTGCTCGGGTCCTACCTTCCGGCGGACCTGGTGCCCTTCCGCGACGCGATCGTCTTCAGCCTTCCCGTCGCGATCCTGATCTTCAGACCGCGGGGCCTGCTCGGTGCCGCCGCGGGCGAGGCGCGGGTGTGAGAGGCGTGCGACTGCATTCTCCGTCTTCGCTCGCGACTTCGCTGCTGGTTCCGCTCGCGCTGGTCGGGGTCGCCGTGGCGATCGGCGCCGGCGGCACGACCTCCCTGCGGGGCACCGTGACGCTGATCCTCTGCAACCTGATCGTCGTCCTCGGCCTGCAGGTCTTCATCGGCAACAGCGGCGTCTACTCGTTCGGGCAGCTCGGCTTCGCGAGTGCCGGCGCCTACGTCGCGGCGTTGCTCACCCTGCCGGCCGCTTTCGCCGCGCTGCAGACGCCTGGCCTTCCCGACTCGATCGCCACGGCGCAGCTCGGCCCGCTGCCCTCGACCTTGATTGCCGCTGTGGCATGCGGCCTGCTGGCGGCCGTGGTCGGCCTGCCGCTGATGAGGACCTCGACCCTGGCGATCCCGATCTCGACCTTCGCTTTCCTGGTCGTCGTCTACAACGTGATCGCGAACTGGGACGCGATCAGCGGCGGCAGCAGCGGCCTGGTAAGCATCCCGCGGACGACCGGCGTCGAGTCCGCCGGGCTCTGGGCGGCCGCGGCGGTCGTCATCGCCCTCGCCTTCAAGCGGTCGGCGCGCGGCTACCGCCTGCAGGCGACCCGTGAGGACGAGGTGGCTGCTCGCTCGCTCGGGATCGGCGTGACCAGGGAGCGCCTGATCGCATTCGCGCTCAGCGGGATGCTCTGCGGGGTCGGCGGCGCGCTGGCGGTGCACCAGTCTGGCGTGCTGAATCCGACCACCTTCTATTTCGGCGCGACGGTGACGACGGTGACGATGCTGGTGCTCGGCGGCGCCCGCAGCGTCCTCGGGGCGGTGCTCGGGACGATCGCGGTGGCGAGCGTGAACGAGGTCCTGCGCGGGGTCGAAGACGGCGCCCATCTCTTCGGCGCCCTCTCGGTCGGCGATACCCCGGGGCTGGCAGCGATCGGGGTGGGCCTGATCCTGCTGGCGGCGATGATCGCGCTGCCGAACGGGCTGACCGGCGGCCGCGAGGCGGGCGAGCTGGCCTGGCCTGGGTGGCTCCTCCCCGGGAGCCGGCCCAAAGACCATGCCGTTCGCATCGACCACACTGGAGTGGGGTCGATCGATCGAGCAACGAGGTCACCGTGGGCAACGGTGGGCGATGGGGATCGAGGCGGCGGGGCTCTCCACGCCGGAGGGATTTGCGTGGCGTTCGGCGGCCTGCGGGTGCTGAGAGGAGTCGACCTGACGCTGTCGCGTGGCGAGGCGTTGGGATTGATCGGGCCGAACGGAGCCGGCAAGACGACGCTGGTCAACGTCCTCAGCGGGTTCCTGGAGCCCGATACGGGCACGGTCAGCCTGGACGGTGTCGACGTCGGCGGCCGTTCTCCGGCCCGTCTTGCCCGCGCGGGCCTCGCCCGTACTTTCCAGGCCGGCCTTCCCTTCCCGCACCTGAGCGGGCTGGAGAACGTCGCCGTCGGCGCGATGGGGGTCGGCATCGGCGGGCGGCGCTCGGTCGCGGTCGCGATCGAGGTGCTTGAGCGTCTCGGCATGCGCGAGCAAGCGGCGCTGCCGGCGGGCTCACTGCCTCCGGCGAGCCAGCGCCTGCTGGGAGTGGCCCGTGCCCTCGCCACCCGCCCCCACTACCTGCTGCTCGACGAGCCCGCTGCTGGGTTGAGCGAGGTCGAGGCCGAGGAGCTGGTCGCGATCCTGCGGGGCGTGCTCGAGGACTTCGGTTGCGGGATTCTCCTGATCGAGCATGAGATGAGCGTGGTGATGAGCCTCTGCCCACGGGTGCAGGTGATCGACGACGGGGTCACGCTGCGGATCGGCTCGCCGGCGGAGATCCAGGCCGACCCGGCCGTGGTCGAGGCTTACCTGGGCAGCTCCTACCTGGCGGTGGCAGGTGCTTGAGCTGCGCGGGATCAAGGTTGCCTACGGCGGCGTCGAGGTGGTGCACGGCGTCGATCTCAGGCTTGCCGAGGGGGAAGTCCTGGGAATGATCGGGCCGAACGGAGCCGGCAAGAGCTCTGTCTTGCGAGCGGTCTGCGGCTTGGCGCAGCCGAGCTCGGGCGAGGTGCGGTTCGGGAGCCGCGTCGTCAACGGGATGGCGCCGGAGCGGATCGCGCGGCTCGGTCTTGCGCTCGTTCCCGAGGGTCGCCACGTCTTCAAGACGCTCACCGTGGCGGAGAACCTGAAGCTCGCCGAGCGTGGCAATGGCGGCGTCGTCGCGAGGGAGCGGGTGCTGGAGCGCTTCCCGATCCTGCGTGCGCGAGCCGGCGAGCACGCCGACCGGCTCTCGGGTGGCGAGCAGCAGCAACTGGCGATCGCCCGCGCGCTGCTCGGCCGGCCGAGGCTGCTGATCCTCGACGAGCCGTCGCTCGGGTTGGCGCCGAAGACGATCGACCTGATCTACGAGTTGCTCGGGGGTCTGCGCGAGGAAGGGACGACGATGCTGCTGGTCGAGCAGAACGCGGCGCGAACGATCGATTTCTGCGATCGCTTCCTCGTGCTCGGCGGCGGCAGGGTCCGCGCCCAGGGCGGGCGCGAGGAGCTCCAGGGGGATTCCGACTTGCTGCGCGCCTACATGGGAGGGCAGCGGTGAACAGCGGTGAGCGAAGTGACCAGAACGGAGGAGGACGATGAACGAGCACCTGAACGAAGAGCGCCTGAGCCGAGCCCCGAGCAGCGAGGAGCTCTCGCGGGCGCTGCGGCGCTGCTGGCAGCCGGTGGCGAGAGTCCAAGACCTGGAGCACGGCCCGCAGCGAGCGGTCCTGCTCGGCGAGGCCCTTGCGGTCTTCCTGACCGAGAGCGGTGAGCCGGCGGTGGTCTCCGACCGCTGCGCCCATCGCGGCGCCTCGCTCTCGATGGGCGAGGTGAAGGGCGAGGGCGTCCAGTGCCCCTACCACGGCTGGGAGTGGGACGGCCGCGACGGTGCCTGCACGCGGATTCCCTCGCTGGAAGATCAGGCCCAGATCCCCCCGCGGGCACGGATCGCGGCCTTTCCCGCACGCGAGCAGTGGGGCCTGGTCTGGACGACGCTGGAGGAGCCGCTCGGAGAGCCGCCGAACGTGTCCTGGTTCGACCCGGATCGGCAGAGGCTTGCCTACGGCACGCCGTTCGAGCTGCCGGTTGCGATGGGGGTGGCGATCGAGAACTTCCGCGACGTCGCCCACTTCGCCTTCGTGCACCGGACGACGCTCGGCGACGTCGCGGAAGTGGTCGAGCCGCTTCCGGTCGAGCGCGACGGGCTCGAGGTGACGATGCGCCGTCAGATGCTGACCGGCGAAGGGGGGGACGGGACCTGGGACTCGCTGCGCGAAGGCCAGAACCACGTCATCGCCCCCAACTTCACCTCGATCCGGATGTTCATGACGAAAGGCGAACGCTGCCTGGTGCACGCAGCGCGGGCGGTCAGCGCAACCGAGTCGGTGCATTACTGGATCGAGGGCCTGAGCGAGGACTTCGACGAGCTCAGCGTGGAGGAGGTGATCGAATCCGAGGAACGCCTCTACGCCGAGGATCGCCGGATCATGGAGGCGATCGAGCCGCCGGAGCTTCCCCTTGCCTTGGACGTCGAGGTTCACACCCTCGCCGACCGCTTCGCGCTCGCCTACCGCGAGGCCTGCTCGGAGTTCGTGCGAAGGGCGCTGGCGGAGCGCTCGCCTCAGCCGAGTTCGAAGGCGAGCTGAGCGCCGTCGGCGCGGTGGAAGAAGCGGGCGAACTCGAGGGGGCGCTCCCGGGCCGACCCGTTCGCCCGGCCGAACTGGACGAGGCGTCCCATCAGGGCCGGATCGCCGGCCGCGGCGCCGACCTGGGAAGACCCCCACTCGCCGAAGAAGGTGTGCTCGATCGCGACGGTGGCGCGGGTGAGCTCGGGTGGGCTACTTGGCTTTTTCGGCAGTTCCCCGGCCTCGAATGCCTGTGCGGCGGGAAGCACCCAGGGGACGAGCCCGACCGAGGAGTAGGAGTCGATGAGGCAGACCGACGGCTTGCCGGCGTCGATTAGCGCGGTCACGTGGGCGATCTGTGTGTGTTGATCCTCGATCTCGAGGTAGTGCGACACGACGCGGTCGGGCTGGCGCGTGCGTGCGCTGAGCACGGTGATCGCCTGTGGGTCGTTGCACTCGGACGACAATTTGACCAGCCCGGTTGCCTG
>DASUIY010000026.1:0-2836 GCA_036279555.1 Solirubrobacterales bacterium
CGTCGTTCCCACCATGTCGAACCGCAGCAGCGGGACTGCCCGCAGCGCCGGTATCGCCAGCAGCCAGACCCAGACGCCCGTGTCCCGTCCCCGGCGACGCGCGAGGAGGGCGATCAGCGCGAACGCCAGGAAGTCGAAGGCGAGCATCGTCCCCGCGAATGCGGCTCCGAAGCCCTTCAGCTCGATGCCGAGCCGCGCAAGGAGGAGGAGGAAGGCGGCGCCCGGGGGGTACTGCCAGAGTTCGCCGGAAGGCAGCGTGCCGTCGCTCGCCAGCGGCTCCGACCAGCCCTCGTAGAGGGACGCGTCTTCGAGTGAGGTGGCCGTCTCGTGATTCCAGAAGCCGATCTGGGCGAACATGAGCGCCCTGGTCCCGAACCAGGCCGCCGCCCACACCCAGGGTTTGTGCCGGCTGTAGAAGGAGCTCATCGCTCGCGGCGGTAGTCGCCGCGGCTGAGGTGGTGCTCGAGGAAGACGTAGAGCACGATGAAGAGGTAGCGACTTCCCATCTCGTTCAGCGAGAGCTTGGAGACCCCGGCCTTGCGGTTGGTCCAGGAGATCGGCACGACGCCGTAGCTGTAGCCGCGCACGACGGCCTTCAGCGGCAGCTCGACGGTGAGGTTGAAGTGGTTGGAGAGGAAGGGCCGGAGGTTGTCGATCACCTCGCGGCGGTAGGCCTTGAAGGCGTTTGTCGTGTCGTTGTACCCGTGGCGGAAGAGCAGCCGGATGCCCCAGTTGACGATCCGGTTCATGGCCAGCTTCGAGCGCGGGTAGTCGGTCACCTTGGCGCCGGGGATGAAGCGCGAGCCGAAGGCGCACTCGTAGCCCTCCTCGAGCAGCCGCTGGTAGCGGACCAGGTCGGCGGGGCTGTCGGAGCCGTCGGCCATCACGATCGCCACCGCGTCCCCCTCGAAGGCGTCGAGGCCGGCGCGGACGGCGAAGCCGAAGCCGTTGCGGTAGGGCGAGGGCAGGCAGCGGACCTGGGGATGGCCCTGCGCGAAGGCATCCACGATCGCCGCGGTGCCGTCGGTGCTCGAGTCGTCGACGACGATCACCTCGTGGTCGATCCCCTCGCCCGAGAGCGCCGAGACGATCCCCTCCAGGGTCTCGGCGACCGTTCCCTCCTCGTTGTGTGCCGGGATGACGACCGAGAGCTTCATGCCGGGGCGGAGGACCAGCGCTCGGCGTTGGCCTCGTGGATCTCGCGCAGGATCGTCTCCAGGTCGCGCCGCGGGCGCCAGCCGCCGTACTGGGAGCCGAACTCGTCGAGGTCGCTGATCCACCAGCGGTGGTCGCCGATCCGCGCCTCCTCGCTCATCTCCCAGCGCAGCTCCCGCCCGGCGACCCGCTCGCAGATCGCGATCGCCTCCAGCATCGAGCAGGCGTTGCCGCGCCCGCCGCCGATGTTGTAGACGGCCGCGGCACGGGGGTCGGCGTGGAAGAGCATGAAGGCGTCGACCAGGTCGGCGCTGTGCAGGTTGTCGCGCACCTGCTTGCCCTCATAGCCGAAGACGGTGTAGGGCTCGCCGGTGACCGTGCACTTCATCAGGTAGGCGAGGAAGCCGTGCAGCTGGGCGCCGGCGTGGTTGGGGCCGGTGAGGCAGCCGGCGCGGAAGCAGACCGTCGGCATCTCGAAGTAGCGGCCGTACTCCTGCACGAGCAGGTCGGCCGCGGCCTTGGATGCGCCGAAAAGCGAGTGCAGGGTCGAGTCGATCGACATCGTCGTGTCGATCCCGCCGAACCACGGATGGTCCTCTGGAAGCTCCAGGCGGGTCTCGAGGTCTTCGAGCGGCAGGCGGTTCGGCGTGTCGCCGTAGACCTTGTTGGTCGAGGTGAAGACGAAGGTCGCCCCGGGGCAGTGCTTGCGTGTCGCCTCGAGCAGGTTGAGCGTGCCGTTGGCGTTGATCCCGAAGTCGGCCTGCGGGTCGCTCGCGGCCCAGTCGTGGGAAGGCTGCGCCGCGGTGTGGACGATCAGCTCGATCTCCTTGCCGGCCTCGGCGAAGACCCGCTCGATGCCGTCGGCGTCGCGGATGTCGAGATCGACCGTGCGGAACTGGGGGAGCTCGCGGCCCAGCCGCTCGGTGACGTGGGACGTGGAGGCCTCCGGGCCGAAGAGGACCGCCCGGGTGTCGTTCTCGATCCCGATCACGTCGTAGCCCGCCACGGACAGGCGGGCAGCCGACTCGGAGCCGATCAGGCCCCCCGATCCCGTGACTATCGCCTTCTTCGGCATCGCTTCAGTCCTCCTTGGCTATCGCTCGAAGCCCAGCGCGACTCGCAGCTCGTCCTCGTGCGCGGCCGACCAGTCAAGCAGGTCGGCGAGGACCTCGCGTGGCCCGCGCCGCGGGCGCCAGGCGGTGAGCGAGCGCAGATGCGAGCAGTCGCTCAGGTAGACGGGCACGTCCCCCGGCCTGGTCTCGGCCTCGGTTCCGATCGGGACTTCGTTCCCCGTCAGCTCACGGCAGATCTCGGTCGTCTCCAGCAGCGAGAGGCTGCCCTCGCGCCCACCGCCGACGTTGGCCGTGACGCCGCTCCAGCGCTCGGGCGCGGCGAGCTGCTCCTCGACCAGGTCGACCAGGTCCTCTACGTGGAGCAGGTCGCGCACCTGCTTGCCCGAACCGTCGTACCCGATGTAGCTGAGCGGGCGGCCGAAGCGGTGGGCGAGCAGCCACCAGGAGAAGACCCCCTGGTCGATCTTGCCCATCTGCCACGGGCCGGCGACGACGCCGCAGCGATCGACCACGGCGCGCAGGCCGAAGGCGTCGGCGAACTCCTCGATCAGGTGCTCGGCGGAGAGCTTGGTGGCGCCGTAGAGCGTGCGCGCCCCGGTCATGGGGAA
>DASUIY010000027.1:0-2700 GCA_036279555.1 Solirubrobacterales bacterium
AGGACCCCCGAAGGCCCGAGCGTCCCACCCCAAAAAACTGCGGCCCAGGGACTCGAACCCCGACTACCTCGTCCAGAGCGAGGCGTGCTGCCATTACACCAGGCCGCAAGGAGACCGCTTCAGGATATCGACGCCAGGTCGCTGCCGGGGTCGGCAATCGCGTCCCTGGCAGCGGAGACATCGGTCCCGGCGGCGAGCAGGCGGCGGGCCTCGGCCAGGTCTTCGGGGCGCTCGACGCTGAGGGCGCCGGCTACGCGGCCGCCTTTCAGGTACCAGACGGAGAACTTGCCGGCGTCGCGGTCGCCGCGCCAGATCTCCTCGTCCCACTCGGAGGCCGGCCCGACGTACTCGAGGCTGGCCCAGTCGGCGAGGTCGCTGAAGAAGTAGGGGACGACCTCGTAGTCCGCGTCCGCGCCGAGCATGTTCCCGGCGGCGTGCATCCCCTGCTGCATCGCCACGTCCCAGTGCTCGACCCGCAGACGGCGACCGTGGACGACGCTCTCGTAAGAGCAGCAGTCCCCGGCGGCGTAGATGCCTGCGGCAGAGGTCTCGAGCCTGGAGTCGCAGACGATCCCGTCGTCGACCTCCAGCCCGGCCCGCTGGGCCAGCATCGCGTCGGGGCGCACACCGGCGCCCACGACCACGGCGTCGCACTCGACCGCGAGGCCGCTCTTGGTCAGCACGGCCGCGACCCGGCCGTCGCCCTCGTAGGCCTCCAGCTCCTCGCCGCCGTGGACGGTCACGCCCCGGGCTTCGAGCTGGCCCTGGAACCAGCGCCCAGCCTCCTCGCCGAAGGTCCGGGAGAGCGCCACGTCCTCCATCGTCACGATCGTGCACTTCGTCCCCCGTGCGGTGAGCGAGGCGGCGACCTCGGCGCCGATGTAGCTGCCGCCGACGAGGACGACGTGCTCGGCCGCCTCGGCGTCGGCCCGGATCGCATCGGAATTGCCGTAGGCGCGCAGGTAGTGGATGCCCTCGTTCTCGGCGCCCTCGACGCGGAGGATGTTGACCATCGCCCCGGTGGCGATCAGCGCCTTGCCGAAGGCGACCTCCTCCCCCCCTTGCAGCTTCGCCGTGCGCGCAGCCGGGTCGAGCGACATCACGTTGACGCCGGAGCGCAGCTCTACCCCGTTCTCCTCGTACCAGGAGGGCGGGTTGACGTAGGCGTCCTCGCGGCCGGCCTCCCCGCGCAGGTACTCCTTGGACAGGGGCGGCCGTTCGTAGGGCGGCTCGGGCTCGCGGCCGGCGAGCAGGATCGAGCCCTCGGCCCCGCGCTTGCGCAGCTCCGCCGCGCAGTGGGCGGAGGCCATCCCGCCCCCGACGAGCAGGAAGTCGACCTGGCGGTCAGCCACCGGAATCGGCACCGTTGCCGCCGGGCCCGAAGAGTTCCTTCAGCTGCTCCTCATGGCCGGGATCGAGCACGGCGAGGACCTCGTCGCCGGCTTCGAGCACCGTGTCGGCAACCGGCACGAAGCCCTTGCCGCTGCGCAGCACCGAGATCAGCAGGCTGCCTTCGGGCATCTCCAGGTCGCCGACGCGCCGCCCGGTCACCCCCGAGTCCTTGCCCAGCAGCATCTCGATGATCTCCAGCTGCTCCTCCTGCAGGTCGAGCAGGTGGACGAGCCCGTACTCGGGCACCTCGTGCTCGAGCAGGCGCAGGATCAGGTCGGTGGCCGAGACCGAGGGCTTGATCCCGAGCAGGTCGAAGTGGGGCTTGTTGCGCGGGTTGTTGACGCGGGCGATGATCCGCTCGACCTCGTACTTCTCGCGGGCGACCTGGCAGATCAGCATGTTGTCCTCGTCGTCGCCGGTCACCGCGATCACCATGTCGGCCCGCTGGATGCCTGCCCGCTCCAGCACCCAGAGCTCGGATGCGTCGCCGTAGGTGACGTTGTGCTCCAGCTCCTGCTCGACCGTGAGGTAGCGGCGGCGGTCGCTCTCGATCAGCGTCACCTCGTGGTTCTTTTCGAGCAGCTCGCGGGCCAGGTTCCAGCCCACCTTCCCCGCTCCGACGACGATGATGTACACGTCCTCAGCCTCCCTGCCCGGCCTCGGCCGGGCTGCCGGCGGAGCCGCCGTTGCGGGACGGGCCCTCGAGCACGGCGGTCTCGAGCATGTCGATCGCGACCCGGGTGGGGCAGATCGTGTGCATGCCCTGACGCTCGTACCATTCGGCCCGCAGTGGGTCGAGGATGCGCGCGATCACGTTCGGGACCTCGTAGCGGCGCTGGGCGATCTGGGCGATCACGATGTTCGTGTTGTCGCCGTCGGTCGAAGCGATGAAGGCGTCCGCCTTCTCGATCCCCGCGGCGACGAGCGCGTCCGTCTCGAGGCCCGCGCCTACGGTGAACTGGCCGCCGAGGTCCTCCCAGCCCTTGTCGAGCCCGACCTCGAGCCGGGCGTGGGACTCGGGGTCCTCGTCGAGGCAGGAGACTTCGTGCCCTTCGTGGAGCATCCCCCGTGCCACAGAAGAGCCGACTCGGCCGCAGCCGACGATCAGGATGAACATGGCCTCTTCACGGCTCGGAGTCTAATCCGCATGCGGCTGTCCCGACGGGTAGCAGCACGCGGTGCTAATACCAGAAATTATCTGACTTATCGGATATAGCTATGCGTCGAGGGAGGCAGGGTCATCAGGTCTGGCCAGGAAGGCCCAAGAGAAAGGACCACGCATGCGACTCAAAGCACGAACCGCAGCAA
>DASUIY010000028.1:0-3182 GCA_036279555.1 Solirubrobacterales bacterium
CGGATCGGCGCCAAGCCGATCCACGCCCCCTTTTTCCCCGCGCTCGGGCCAATTCCTACCCAGGGTCGCGAAGGCCAGGCCGGCGATCGCCAGGACTCCCGCGCCAGCGACGAAGAAGGCCGCTCGCGGGCTGGCGCCGCTGGCGATCAGCCCGCCGAGCAGGTAGCCGACCCCCGGCATCGCGGCACCGACCGACTCGAGCACGCTCATCACCCGCGCCTGCATGCCCGGGCTGGTCAGCTCCTGCACGGCGCTGACCACGCTCACCCACTGCACGCCGTTGCCGGCACCGCCGACGACCGACGCGGCGCAGGCGAGCGCCAGCGCCGGGGCCACCGCGAGGCCGAGGTAGCCGACGCCGACGGCCACCGTGCTGAAGAGGAGCAGCAGCGGTAGCGACGCCTTGCGCACGGCTACGAAGACGAGGCTGCCGATCACCATCCCCACTCCCCAGCTGGCCAGCAGCAGGCCGTAGCCGGAGTCGCCGGAATCGAGCGTCTGCTTGGCGTAGATCACCTCGATCGGGATCACCGCCGCGAAGAAGACGAAGGCGGCGCCCTGCGCGACGAGGAGCCGCTTCAGCGTCGCCTTCTCGCGGATGTAGGCGATGCCGGCGCGAACGCGGTCGCGGACCTGGCCGGGCTCGGGCTCGGCCTGGGGCAGCGTCCCCGCGGTGAGCAGGATCCAGGCGATCGCGTAGAAGGAGGCGGCGTCGAGCAGCAGTGCCGCCTGCACGCCGAAGCCGGCGACGATCAGGCCGGCGAGCCCAGGGCCGATCGCGGCGCCGCCGGTGAAGGCGACGTTGAGGATGGCGTTGCCGGCCCGCAGCTCGCCGTCCGGCTCCAGCAGGGCCGCGACGACGGCCCGGGTCAGCGCCCGCCCGGCGAGGGCCAGCGTCCCGTCGATCGCGGCCAGCACGATCACGCCGGCGAGGGCGAAGTCGTTGCCGGCGAGGAGCGCCAGGGCGCCGAAGGCAGCCGCCTCCCCGCAGTAGATCACCGGCAGGGCGAAGCGCGGCGGCGGCTGCTCGACCCGCGCGACCAGGACGGGCGCGATCAGGGCGGGGAGGAAGCGGGTGCCGATGAAGAGGGCCGCCGTCGCCATCGCGCTTCCGGTGCGGTCGTAGACCAGCACCGAGAGGGCCACGATGCCCATCCAGTCGCCCAGCTCGTTGACCGCGTAGCTCGCGGCCAGACGCCGGAATTGCGGCCTTTTCAGGGGGTCGGATAGGCGTGGATTACGCATTGTTGGCCGCACGAACTACTGCATTTATGCACAAGATTTCCTGCAGATGCACAAGTTTCGGCGAACCTGTGCTACAAAGTTGACAAGCAATTCACGAGTTTCAGCAATCTGAGGGCTTCAGCAACTGAAAGGGCATAGGCATGGGCTTCCGTAACTAAGTTCTTCAAGCGAGCGTTTGCCGCTCGCCCAGTCTTCATAAGGGCGTCCCGTTCGCGGGGCGCCCTTTTTGGTTGTGCACCTCGTTCGGGGTCTCTCGGCTCGAACCTCCAGCCCGCTCCGTCCCTCCGCGCGCCGAATCGCCGCCGCGACCGGCCTCTTGCAGGTGGTCCAGCTGGCTTGCCGGCCAGGGTTCTTGCCGCTACCTTCATTCGGACGCAATCCCCGCCTACGGCACGCTCGAGGCGATCTGGCAGAGGGAATGGGCGACTGCCCATGAATCTCCAGCCGAGGTCGCCGACAGTTGCCGCATCCCAGCACTAAGAGGCCGATGGCTGAAGATCGCCCCACCCGCGCAGCACTAGCAGGCATGAGCGTAGCCCTGGCGGCGACGGCTGCCTTCGCCGCCTGGTGGGCACCGGAATGCACCTGGGACCTGCCGCTCTTCGCCGTCCTGCTCACCTTCTCGGTGTTCAGCGACCTGACCGCGGTCTCGACCGAATCGAAGGTCAAGGTCTCGGGCAGCTTCCTCGCCCTGGTCGTGGCGATGGTCTTCCTCGGCGGCACCCCGGCCAGCCTGATCGGCATCGCCACGATCGCGGTCGGCTGGTTGCGCTGGCACGACGAGGGCCACTACCTGCTCAACAACCTCCTCACCTACGCGCTCTTCCCCCTCCTCGGCGGGATCGCCTTCGACGCCGCCACCGAGGCCGCCGGCCTGACTCAGGACGACGCCTATTTCTACCTGCTCGTCTTCGCGCTCTTCCAATTCTCCCTCGCGATCAACTTCGTGCTCGTCGCCGGTTACCGCGCATACGTGGAGCGGACGCGATTCTCGGGCCAGCTGCGCGTCCTGCCCCCGGTCCTCCCCTCCGAGTTCGCGAGCGCGATGCTGGCCGTCGCCGTCGCCTTCATATACCACGTGATCGGGATCTCGGCGATTGCCCTCTTCGGCGTCGTCCTGATCACCTTCCAGTACCTGCTCGGCCAGCTGCTGCTCTCCCAGCAGCGCGCCCTGGAGCTGGAGCGGCGCAGCAAGCAGCTCGCCAGCTTCCAGGTCGGGATGTTGAGCGCGATGCTGCGCACGCTCGACCTGCGGGACCAGATGACCGCCCGGCACTCGGCCGCCGTGGCGCGCTACTCGCGGGCGATCGCCCAGCGCGCCGGATTCTCGCGCCAGGAGGAGGAGCTCGTCCACATCGCCGCGCTGCTGCACGACATCGGCAAGTTCATCCTCCCCGACCGCATCCTCAAGGCGAACGTGCCGCTCACCGACGAGGACTGGATGCTGATCAAGCGCCACCCTCAGCAGGGCGCCCGGGTGGTCTCCTCGCTCGACGGCTATGGGCCGGTGGCCGAGATCATCCTCGCCCACCACGAGCGGATCGACGGCAAAGGCTACCCGCGCGGCCTGGCCGGCGACGACATTCCCGAGCTGGCCCGGATCATCTCGGTCGCCGACACCTACGATGTGATGACCGCGCGCGACTCCTACCGCACGCCGATGTCCAGCCACGACGCGATCCTGGAGCTGCGCAGGGTCGCCGGCAAACAGCTCGACGCCCGCTTCGTCGAGGTCTTCGTCGAGCTGCTCGAGGGCAAGGACGTCTCCTTCCAGCATGGCGAGGCGGCCGACTTCGAGAAGGAGCTGGCTTTGGAAGCGCGGATCGAAGAGACCGCCAGCCCGCTCGGCAACGGCGCCCGCTTCCAGCCCTCCGGCGTCGGCTAACACCCCCGCCGACGGGCCTAAAACCGACCCTCAAGGGTCGGTTTTAGGCCCG
>DASUIY010000029.1:0-4953 GCA_036279555.1 Solirubrobacterales bacterium
TGAGGCGGTCGAGGTCGGGGTGCTCGGGTGCGAGCACGAAGAAAGTCGCGCCGTAGAGCGTGTCCGGGCGGGTCGTGAAGACGGGGAAGCCGATCTCGGGGTCCTCGCAGCGGAAGACCGCCTCGGCGGGCGTGCCGGCGACCAGCCGCTCCAGCTCCGGATGCTCGGGGGCGAGGACGAAGAAGGTGGCGCCGAAGAGGGTGTCGGGGCGGGTCGTGAAGACCGGGAAGTCGAGCGCGGGGCTCTCGCAGCGGAAGACCACCTTCGCCCCCTCGGAGCGGCCGATCCAGTTGCGCTGCATCGTGATCACGTGCTCGGGCCAGGACTCGAGCAGCTCGAAATCCGCGAGCAGGCGCTCGGCGTAGTCGGTGATGCGGAAGAACCACTGCTCGAGGTTGCGCTGCACGACCTCGGTCCCGCAGCGCTCGCAGCGGCCGTCGACGACCTGCTCGTTGGCGAGCACGGTCGCGTCCTTGGGGCACCACTGCACCGGCGCCTCGGCCCGGTAGGCAAGACCCTTCTCGAAGAGCTGGAGGAAGATCCACTGGGTCCAGCGGTAGTACTCGGGCGTGTGGGTCGCCAGTTCGCGCGACCAATCGATCGAGATGCCCCACTCGCGGAACTGGCGCTGGAAGGACTCAATCGAGCGCTCGGTCGCGACACGCGGCGGCTCGCCGGTCTTGATCGCGTTGTTCTCGGCCGGCAGGCCGAAGGAGTCGTAGCCCATCGGGTGGATCACCTCGAAGCCGTGGCGGCGGCGGAAGTGGGCGATCGCGTCGCCGACCGCGTAGCACTTGAGGTGGCCGACGTGGGGCTGCCCCGAGGGGTAGGGAAGCATCTCCAGCACGTATGACTTCGGCTTGGAGGGGTCGTAGCCGGGCTGGCCGGGGTTGGCGACCTCCCAGGTCTTCTCCTCGGCCCACAGCCGCTGCCACTTCGCCTCGATCTCTTTCGGGTCGTAACCCATGGGTGGGCGATCTTACGTTCGGCGCCTGGTCAGGCGCAGGCCGGACCAGGTGTCGTCGATGGCGCAGACCTTGGTGTCGACCATGCCCGCGGGAAGGACGACCTCGCGAAGGACGTCCTCGGTGATGTCGGTCTCGACCCCGGAGGCGCGCTTGGGCCACACCATCCAGAGCGTTCCCTCGCCGACGGCTTTCGCGACGGCTGCGAAGCGACGCTCGAATGCCGCGCGACGGGTGACAAACCAGATCGTCATCTCGCGGGCACCGCGGTTGCCCTGGCGGAGGGTCACGCCGTTGGGCAGGGGCGCCAGCGTCGCCTCGATCCCCTCGGGCGAATCGAGCAGGACGATCGTCGAACCGGCCTTGACGCCGAGCTTCTGGGCCAGCGGCTTGCCGGAGCGTGGGCCGGAGTCGGACACCGGCACGACGGGGTCTGCCGGCGGGTTGGCGATCGCATCGCGAAGGTCTGCGCCCACGTCCTCCCAAACCGTGTAGGTGGCATCGGGCAGCAAAACCCGGGTCGCCTCGACCTTCTCCTCGGCACCGCTGACGAAGACGATCGGAATCGTGCGCAATGCCTTCGACTGGCGAACCGCAAAGGCGACCTCGCGGCCGTGCGAGGGCAGGCGGCCGAGGTCGATCACGAAGGCTGCCGGCCGGTTCTCGCGCAGCTGCTTGACGCTACTGGTGCCCGGCACCGTGCAGTCGACCTCGAAACCCTCCGCTTCGAGGCGGCGGACCCGCTCGGGAACCTCGTCCTCCTTCCAGTGGACGAGGCGGATCCGTTCGCCTAGGGCAGCGGTCATGCCCCGATCCTAGGCCGACCTCCCCTTAACCCGTCCCGCATTCGCCGTCGATGACACGGTCAATACAGCACGCGTGCTCAGGCGACGCTCAAAAGACCGGTGAGAGGGCTTCGAGGACGTGGGGCCAGACGTAGACCTCGACCGTCGCCGCGACGACGAGGACCGGGATCGCGAGCAGGACGGTGATGAAGGTGGCGGCGAGGAGCTGGCTCCACTCGCCGCGGCGGCTGGCGATCAGCCAGGCGGCGAGCGGCAGGAAGAGGGCGGTCAGCTCGGGAATCGCGTGGAGAAGGACGCTGAGGATGAGGGCGGCGTGGGAGATCTCCAGCTGGAAGGCGATCGTCGAGCCCTGGAAGCCGAGGTAGAGCGCCTGGGTGCTGAGCGAGAAGAGGGTGACGGCGGCGACGAAGACAATCGCGAACTCAGCGGTTTTGACGTGGATCCAGCGCGAGAAGCCGGTCCGCTGGGCCGCCGCGATCGGCATCGAGGCGCCGGCGATGAAGCCGGCGACGCAGGCCGTCCCGTGCAGGGCCAGGACCAGGGAGTTGCGCCAGAGGATCGGCAGCAGGTCGCCGGGCTCCGACGGTTCGGTCAGGCCCGGGAAGTGGAGCGGCGTGATGTCCGGCGTGAGCAGGCCGGCGACGACCCAGACCGCGCCCAGCAGGATTAGGGAGATCGCAATGCTCAGCGCCGTCCAGCCCCGCAGGACCGCCCACGGCTGCCGGTTCCAGGCCTCCAGCGCCGCCCGCGTGTCATCCATCCCATGCGAGAAGACGTGCTCGTTGCCCGCGTTCATCGATAGCTCATCGGCAAGCAGAGCGGCAAATCTGAGAAGTGGAGCTGAGGGGGCTCGAACCCCTGACCTTCGCGCTGCCAGCGCGACGCTCTTCCAGCTGAGCTACAGCCCCGGGAACTCGCTTGGCAGTTTAGCGACGCGGCTGGGGAACCAGGCCCGGTCAGGTGAGGGTGCGAAAGGAGATTCCCGCCCGCTGCAGGCGCTCGAGCAGGGCGTCGCCCATCGCCTGGGCGGTGGTGACCTGGCCCGCGGTCTCGGGCAGCTCGTCGAAGGAGAGGCAGAGGGCCGACTCGGCGAGCATCCTGGCCGTCTCGTCGTATCCGGGGTCGCCGCCCGACACCTCGGTGACGACCTTCTGCCCGCCGCCCTCGCCGACGAAGGTCACCTTGAACCAGCTCTTCGCGCGCACCGCCTCGCTCGGCCCGTCGCCCGGCGATTTCGCCTTGAGCAGGAGCTTGCGGGTGGGCGGCAGGAGCGCCAGCAGGAACGCCGCCGGGATGCCGGCGGCACCGGCGAAGATCGCCGGCAGGGGGGCGACGAGGTTGTGGCCGTAGCTGAAATCCGGCCCGTAGCGCTCCAGCGCGGCCGCGGAGCGGCGGACGATCGGCCCGTCGATGGTCGGGAACGTCACCGCCCAGCCGTCCAGCTCGGCGTCGCGGCGCAGTCGGGCGGGAGCCGAGTGAACCCGGCGACCCGGTGGCCGCTGCTCGCTGCTGCGACGGCGGCGAGCGGCGCTCACCGTCTGTCGCACGCGGCCAAACGCGTTGATCGCCGAGTGGAAGGTGCCGCCGGAGAACTGGCCCTCGACCTGGACGTAGCCGTTGACCGCCAGCGGCACGCCCTCCGGAAGCTGCTTGACGGTGTAGTAGGCGCCGAGGTCGTGCGGGATCGAGTCGAAGCCGCAGCAGTGGACGATCCGCGCGCCGCTCCGTTGCGCCTGCTCGTGGTAGCCGAGCCACATCCGGTCGACGAACTCGGGCTCGCCCGTGAGGTCGGCGTAGTCGGTGCCGGCGGCGGCACAGGCCGCGACCAGCGGCTCTCCGTAGAAGGCATATGGACCGACCGTGGTGGCGACGACCTTTGCCGCCTCGGCAACCTTCGCCAGCGCAGCCGAGTCGGCCGCGTCGGCCTCGAGCAGGTCGGGCGCCGGGACACCGGGCCGGAGGATCCCCTCGAGGCCGGCGCGGACAGCCTCCAGCTTGGCCCGGTTGCGGCCGACGAGGGCCCAGCGAAGCCCGTCGGGAGCGTTCGCCGCGAGGTATCGCGCGGTCAGGCCGCCCGTGAACCCGGTCGCCCCGAAGAGCGCGAGGTCGTATTCCCGCTCGCCCGCCACGGGCGCATTCTTGCGTAAGGGCCTCGAACCCGCCGGCCCGCCGGCGGGACTCGGCGCCGAGGCTACGCGCCGGCGCGGCGGGCGATGTAGATCGCCTTGGTGTGATGCTCGGTGTCGAGAGGCTGCTTGGGGATGCCGTCCAGGCCGTGGCCGTAGACGTCGAGGCACTCCAGCCCGACCCGCTCAAGCGCAGCCAGAACCTCGGCTTCGGCGAAGTGGCGCTGGCGGTGGACGGCCGTCTCGCCCCGGACGACATTCCCTCCCTCCTCGTCCCCGCTCTGCACTTCGAGGCGCGATTCGCACACCGACCCGGCGGCGACGTCGGCCGGGGCCAGGCCCCGCCACGTGAACCGCTTGCCGCCCCGCTCGACCACCGAGGTCTCGGCGTAGAAGGTCCGGTAGACGAGCAGCTCGTTGACGTCGAAGAGGAGCAGCCCGGTCTCGGCGAGGTTGTCCCGCATCCCCCGAAGCGCCTCCTCCAGTTCCTCCGGGCTCAAGAGGTAGTTGATCGCGTCGTCGAGCGCCCAAACGAGGTCGAACTCCCCGAGCCTCGGCAGCTCGCGCATGTCGGCGACCGAGAGCTCGACCGAGTCGCCCGCCTTCTCCTCGGCCAGGGCGAGCATCGACGGCGAAAGGTCGCAACCGGTCACCCGCCAGCCACGCGGCAGCATCGGCAGGAAGCTCTTGCCCGTCCCGCAGGCCACGTCGAGCAGGCGCTTGCCCGTCAGCCCGTTGAGCTCGAGGATCTTGAGCAGGTCCGTCAGCCATCCCTCGTAGTCGTAGTGGGCGGTGAAGTCGTCGTAGACGGGCGCCATCGCCTGGTAGGTGTTGAGCGCCCAGTCCCCACGCGAGCCGGCAGCGATTGCGTCCATGGCCTGAGGACCGGGCCTTTGCTCAAAAAAGTTCCAGCAACGTCGAGAGACGCTGCCGATTCCGGCGTCGCTCGGCTACGCTCCCGGAGTCGCTCGACGCGGCCGAGACGGATCGAGTCCAGGAGAGACGAGCATGGGACGACGGGGCGAGGTCTTCGACAACCCGGTCACCGGTGAGTAC
>DASUIY010000030.1:0-4786 GCA_036279555.1 Solirubrobacterales bacterium
ATCCGTCTCCGCGACGGTTCGATCCGCGTGGTCGAGGAACGGCTCGCGGTCGCTGGGGCGGCGCCGGGCGGCGGCGCCCCAGCGGTCTTCTAGAGTCCTCCTAGGCGAGGACCTTCGCTGCCTTGGCGCTGTCGGCGTAGAACTCGCCGCGGACGATCTTGCCGTCGGCGAACCTGAGCAGGTGTGCAAACGGGGCCTCGAAGCTGCCGCTGTCGTTGCCCGCCCGCTGAGTGCCGCGGACCACGACCCACTCGCCGGCGTCGATGAACTCCTCCGGCTCGACCGTGAACGACGACCAGTAGTTCGGGATCTGTGCAAAGTTCCCGATGATCTCGTCGCGGCCGTGGGTTTCTCCTCCGAGCGGAAGCTCGTCGGAGGTGAGCCAGGTGCCGTCCTCGGCCATCATCTCCTTCAGCGCTTCCAGGTCTCCGCGGCCGAAGGCCTCGTAGGCGGACCGGGCTGTGTCGACGTTCGACATGGCTCCTCCTTTGGGGTGGCTGGCCCTGCCTTGACTCAAAGTACGCCTCTCCGGCTCTGCCGGCAAGGCGCCTTAATAACCTGGCGCCATGGCGGTCGACGTGAACGAGGAGAGCTTCGAGAGCGAGGTGGTCGAGCGCTCGCACCAGGTCCCGGTCGTGGTCGATTTCTGGGCCGAGTGGTGCGGGCCGTGCCGGACCTTGACACCGGCGTTGGAGACGGCGGAGGCGGCGCGCGACGGCAAGGTCGTGCTCGCCAAGGTCGACGTCGACGCCAACCAGGCGCTGGCGGCCCGCTTCGGCGTGCAGGGTATCCCGGCGGTGAAGGCCTTCCGCGATGGCGCTGTGGTCGACGAGTTCGTCGGCGCCGTGCCGAAGGCGAAGGTCGAAGAGCTGTTCGACTCATTGGCCCCCTCACGCGCGGACGAGCTGCTGGCGGCCGGCGACGAGCTCTCGCTGCGCGAGGCGACGGAGCTGGAGCCGCGCCGCGCCGACCTCGCCGTCGCACTCGCTCGCAAGAGGCTGGAGCGCGGTGCGGACGACGACGCCCTGGCGGCGGTCGAAGGACATGGGGACGATTTCGCCGCCGCAGGGATCGCCGCCCGGGTCTCCCTGGCCAAGGCCGGAATCGGGACCGAGGCCTTCGAGGCCCTCGACTGCGGCGACCGCGAGGCGGCCCTCGACGCCCTGCTCGGGGCGATCTCCGACGCGGACGAGGACACCCGCGAGCAACTTCGCCGCGCCGTAGTCGGCATCCTCGCCGACCTCTCCCCAGCTGACCCAACGGCCGTCACCTACCGCCGCCGCCTAGCCACCACCCTCTACTGACCGCTGACTTCGTCGTTACCCGTGTATATGCCCGGGGAATGACGAAGTCAGCGGCCGAGGCTCGTCAACTTTGCCAGTTCACGCTGGCGTTGGGCCAGGAGTCGGCGAAGCCGCTGGACAACTCCCCTCGGTTCACGCTCCATGCGGATGCCCGTGAGCCGGATCATCTCGATGCCGGCGAGCTTGAGGTCCTCCTGGCGAAATCGGTCGGCCTCGAAGGCGGCTGGCGATCCGTGGTAGTCGTAGGTGTCGAGTTCGACGGCGAAGCGCTCGGCGGGCCAGTACGCGTCCAGCTCAAAGCCCTCCACGAAAAGATTCATCGACGGCCGGGGTAGACCGGCGCGCTGCACCAGCGCGAGGAACCGACGCTCCAGCCCCGAGCGCGTGAATGCGCCGGGGCGGTGAAGCTCCAACGCCATGCGCAAACGCGCAACTCCCCTGAAGCCCCTGCTGCGCGAGATCAGCTCGTCCATCGCGATCAGGTCGAGGAGGCCGAGGCGTCGGGTGTTGTCGAGCGCCTGGCCGAGGTAATGAGGGTCGACCGTCGCAAAGTCCAGGAACGTCCTTGGGATTGCGGTGACCGAAATGCCTTCATGCGAGGTTCGATCCCGCGAGGTAAGGGCCGCGGCGCTGTGCACCCGAATTGCTTCCCGAGTTCGCCGAGGACTGCCGGCGGTGACTTCGACCGGGACCACAAATCGAGAGGTCAGCCCCCACAGCCAGGCCGCCGACCGATGACTCAACAGTGCCCCTTCTCCGCAGCTGAGTACGGCGCCGAAGCACAGTCCCTGCCGCGAGATCGCGGGATGTCCAACCGCATAGACCTCACGAAAGACAGGGTGCAGGCGCCCGGTTCGAATCATCTCATCGACGGTGTATCCGCCATACCCCAGATCGGCGAGTTGCCCCAGCGCGATCACCCCGTGCTGCTCTCCCGCTCTCGCTGCCAATCGATGGTGACTTCGTCGTTTGTCGTGCATATACACGTCTAAGGGCGAACTCAGCGGAGGTTCTCCCCTGGGAACGTGTGTTCGGTCGGCTAGGATGGCCGCAGTGGCCGCTTCGGATCGGATCGTCATCTCGGGTGCCCGGGAGCACAACCTCAAGGACGTCGACGTCGAGCTGCCTCGCGACGCGCTGATCGTGATCACCGGGCTCTCGGGCTCGGGAAAGTCGAGCCTCGCCTTCGACACGATCTACGCCGAGGGGCAGCGGCGCTACGTCGAGTCGCTCTCCGCCTACGCCCGCCAGTTCCTCGGGCTGATGGAGAAGCCGGACGTCGACTCGATCGAGGGGCTCTCGCCGGCGATCTCGATCGACCAGAAGACGACCTCGCGAAACCCCCGCTCGACTGTCGGCACGGTGACCGAGATCCACGACTACCTGCGCCTGCTCTGGGCGCGGATCGGCGTCCCGCACTGCCCTAAGTGCGGTGCCGAGATCACCGGCCAGACCCAGGAGCAGATCGTCGACCGGCTGATGACCCTCGAGAAGGGCACGAAATTCATGGTCATGGCCCCGGTCGTGCGCGGGCGCAAAGGCGAGTACGGGAAGCTGTTCGACCAGTTCCGCCTCGAGGGCTACTCGCGGGTGAAAGTCGACGGCGAGCTGCGCCGGCTCGACGAGGAGATCGTCCTCGACAAGAAGTTCAAACACGACATCGCGGTGGTCGTCGACCGCCTCGTGATGAAACCGGACCTGCGCAGGCGCCTGTCCGAGTCGGTCGAGGCCGCGGCCGGGCTCGCCGGGGGCCTGGTCGAAGTCGAGATGGTCGGCGATGACGCGACCGATCCACTGCTCTTCTCCGAGCAGTTCGCCTGCCTCAGCTGCGGCACCTCGATCCCCGAGCTGGAGCCGAGGATCTTCTCTTTCAACTCCCCCCACGGAGCCTGCGAGCGCTGCCACGGGCTCGGCTTCCAGCGCGTGATCGACCCCGAGCTGGTCGTTCCCGACCCGACCCTCTCGCTCGCCGAGGGCGCCCTGCAGCCCTGGAACCGCGGCGTTACCGCCTACTGGCGGCGCCTGATCGCGGCCGTCGCCGAGGAGTATGGGGTCGACGCCGAGAAGCCCTGGTCGAAGCTGAAGAAAAGCGAGAAAGAGATCTTCCTCCACGGCACGGGCAGCGAGCGCCACCAGGTCACCTACACCAATCGCTTTGGCCGCCGCCGTTCCTACAAGGTTCGCTTCGAGGGGATCGTCAACCAGCTGCAGCGCCGCTATGAGGAGACCGACTCCGAGGTCAATCGTGAGCGGATCGAGGGCTACATGGCCGAGCAGCCCTGCCCGGCGTGCGAGGGAGCGCGCCTGCGCCCCGAGAGTCTCGCGGTCAAGGTCGGCGGGATCAGCATCGCCGACTTCAGCCAGATGTCGGCTCGCGGCGCCGCCGAGTGGATCGGCTCGCTCGAGCTGACCGAGACCGAGCGGGCGATAGCGCGCCTGATCGTGCGCGAGATCACCGAACGGCTCGCCTTCCTCGAGAACGTCGGCATCGGCTACCTCTCGCTTGGCCGCTCCGCCCGCTCCCTCTCCGGCGGCGAGGCACAGCGGATCCGCCTCGCGACCCAGATCGGCTCCAGCCTGGTAGGCGTGATGTACGTGCTCGACGAGCCCTCGATCGGCCTGCACCAGCGCGACAACGAGAAGCTGATCGCCACCCTCGACCGCCTCCGCGACCTCGGCAACACCGTGATCGTGGTCGAGCACGACGAGGGCACGATGCTTGCCGCCGACCACCTGGTCGACCTCGGCCCCGGCGCCGGCGAACATGGCGGGCATGTGATCGCCGCGGGAACGCCGGCTGCGGTCGCCAAGAACCCGGCCTCGCTGACCGGCCAGTACCTCTCCGGCAAGCGCCGGATCGAGCTGCCCTCCGAGCGCCGCAAGCCGAGCGGCGCGCTGCGGGTGCGCGGTGCTCGCGAACACAACCTGAAGGGGATCGACGTCGCGGTGCCGCTAGGTGTCTTCTGCTGCGTCACCGGCGTCTCCGGCTCGGGCAAGTCGACCCTGGTCAACGAGACGCTGCACCACTCGGTCGCCAACCGGCTGCACCAGGCGAAGCTGCGCCCGGGCGCCCACGACGGCGTCGACGGCCTCAGCCAGATCGACAAGATCATCAACATCGACCAGTCGCCGATAGGCCGCACGCCGCGCTCCAACCCGGCCACCTACACCGGCGTCTTCGACCACATCCGCCAGCTCTTCACCCAGACCCAGGAGGCGCGGGCTCGCGGCTACAAGCCCGGCCGCTTCAGCTTCAACGTCAAGGGCGGGCGCTGCGAGGTCTGCCGCGGCGACGGGCAGATCAAGATCGAGATGCACTTCCTTCCCGACGTCTACGTCCCGTGCGAGCAGTGCCACGGCAAGCGCTACAACCGCGAGACGCTCGAGGTCCGCTTCAAGGGCAAGAACATCGGTGACGTGCTGGAAATGTCGGTCGAGGAGGCGGTCGTCTTCTTCGAGAACGTGCCGAAGATCGCCCGCCG
>DASUIY010000031.1:0-8900 GCA_036279555.1 Solirubrobacterales bacterium
TCCAGCGCTGCCCGACAGTGGAGAGGAAGGCCGGGGGCCTCTCCCAAAACACTCAAGCGCGGCTCCTGCCGCGCGTTTTGGGAGAGGCCCCCGGCCTTCCCAACCGCCCGCTACTCCTCCAGCTGCTCCTGCGCGGCGGGCTCTTCAGCGTCTGAGTCGTCGTCGACGACGAGGGCGACGGCGCTGACGCAGTCGTCGTCCTTCATGTTCATCACTTTGACGCCCTGAGTGGGCCGGCCCATCTGGGAGATGCCGCCGGCCGGGGTGCGCTGGACCATGCCGTTCTGGGAGATGAAGAGCAGGTCCTGGTGCTCGCGGACGATCAGGGCGCCGGCGAGGCCGCCCTTCTTCGCGGTCAGCTTCGCGGTCAGCACGCCCTTGGTGCCGCGGCCCTTGACCGGGTACTCGGAGACCGAGGTGCGCTTGCCGTAGCCGTTCTCGGTGACGACGAAGAGCTCGGAGTCGTCGCGGGCGACGTCCATCGCCAGGACGAGGTTGGCTTTGCCGTTGACCTTGGCCGAGACGTTCATGCCCTTGACGCCGCTCGTGTCGCGGCCCATCGGCCTCACGGCCTCCTCGGAGAATCGCGAGGCGTGGCCGGACTTGGAGACCAGGAGGATGTCGTCGTCGCCCGAGGTCAGCCGCACCTGGACCAGCTCGTCGCCGTCGCGGATCTTGATCGCGATGATCCCGTCGGCGCGGATCGGCGTGTTGTAGGCCTTGAACTCGGTCTTCTTGACCAGGCCCTGGGCCGTGGCGAAGACCAGGTACCGGTTCTCACTGAAATCGCGGGTCGGGATCACCGCCGTCACCTTCTCGCCGTCGCGCAGCGGCAGGACGTTGACCAGGGCGCGGCCTTTGGCCGTTCGCGCCCCCTCCGGCAGCTCGTAGACCTTGAGCCGGTAGACCTTGCCCCGGTTGGTGAAGAAGAGCAGGAAGTCGTGCGTCGAGCAGATGTGCAGGTGCTCGATGTAGTCGTCCTCCTTCAGGTCCATGCCCATCACCCCGCGGCCGCCGCGGTGCTGCTGGCGGTAGGTGGCCAGCGGAAGGCGCTTGGCGTAGCCGGAATGGGTGATCGAGATCACCATCTGCTGGTCGGCGATCATGTCCTCGATGTTCATGTCGCCCTCGAAGTGGGTCACTTCGGTGCGGCGCTCGTCGCCGAAGCGCTTGTCGATCTCGTCGAGCTCCTCGACGATCACCGCGTCGATCCGGGCCGGGTCGCCGAGGATCGAGCGAAGCTCGGCGATGCGCCTGGAGAGCTCCTCGTGCTCCTCGCGGAGCTTGTCGGACTCCAGCGCGGTGAGGCGGGCGAGGCGCATGTCGAGGATCGCCTGCGCCTGCTCCTCGGACAGCTCGAAGCGGCTGACCAGGCCGGCCTTCGCCGTCTCGGTGTCCGCCGAGGCGCGGATCAGCTCGATCACCGCGTCGAGGTTGTCGAGCGCGATCAGCAGCCCCTCGAGGATGTGGGCACGTGCCTCGGCGCGGCGCAGCTCGTGCTGGGTGCGGCGGATGACGACCTCGCGCTGGTGGCTGACGTAGTGCTCGATCAGCTCCTTGAGGCCGAGCGTGCGGGGCACCCCGTCGACCAGGGCGACCATGTTGATCCCGAAGGTGCTCTGCATCGCCGTGCGCTTGTAGAGCTGGTTGAGCACCACCTCGGGCGGGTCGCCGCCGCGCTTGGTCTCGATCACCAGCCGCATGCCCGAGCGGTCCGACTCGTCGCGCAGGTCGGAGACGCCGGTGATCTTCTTCTCGCGGACGAGGTCGGCGATCTTCGTGATCAGGCCGCCGTCGCCGCCCTTCTTCACCATGAACGGCAGCTCGGTGACGACGATCGCGTCGCGGCCGCCCTTGATCGGCTCGACGTGCGCGCGGGCGCGGATCCGGACCGAGGCCCGGCCCGAGGCGTAGGCCTCGGCGATCCCTTCGGCGCTCATGATCCCGCCGCCGGGGAAGTCCGGGCCCTTGACGTGCTCCATCAACCCGGCCAGGTCTATCCCCGGGTTCGCGATGTAGGCCTTGACCGCGGCGATCGACTCGCTGAGGTTGTGGGGCGGGATGTTCGTCGCCATCCCCACCGCGATCCCGGAGGACCCGTTGACGAGGAGGTTCGGGAAGCGCGCCGGCAGCACCAGCGGCTCCTGCTGCGATTCGTCGTAGTTGGGGCCCCACTCCACCGTCTCGGCGTCGATGTCGCGCAGCAGCTCCGTCGAGAGCCGCGCCAGGCGCGCCTCGGTGTACCTCATCGCCGCCGGCGGGTCGTCGTCGATCGAGCCGAAGTTGCCCTGGCCGTCGACCAGCATGTAGCGCAGGGAGAAGTCCTGCGCCATCCGGGCCAGCGTGTCGTAGATCGCGCTGTCGCCATGCGGGTGGTACTTGCCCATCACCTCGCCGACGATGAAGGCGGACTTGCGGTAGGGGCGGTTGGGCTGCAGGGCGAGGTCGTGCATCGCGTAGAGCACCCGCCGGTGGACGGGCTTGAGCCCATCGCGAACGTCGGGCAGGGCGCGACCGACGATCACGCTCATCGCGTAGTCGAGATACGACGAGCGCATCTCGTTGGTCAGCTCGCGCTCCTCGATCCGCCCTCCGGTCAGGGCGTCGGCACCCTCCATCAGACCCCCTCCCAATCCTGAACGCGCCGGTTACACATCGATGAACCTGACCTCTTTGGCATGACGCTCTATGAACGCCTTGCGCGGCTCGACCTTGTCGCCCATCAGGTCGGCGAAGACCTTCTCCGCCAGCGCCGCGTCGTCGATGCGGACCCGCTCCAGCGTGCGGCTCGCCGGGTCCATCGTGGTCTCGCGCAACTGCTCGGCGTTCATCTCGCCCAGTCCCTTGAAGCGCTGCATGGTGACCCCGTGGCGAGCCAGCTCCAGCACCGTGCGGCGCAGCTCGCCGAAGGACTCGGCGGTGCGCTCTTTCTGGTCCAGGGCAAGCTTGAACGGCGGGCGGCCCACCTGCTTGAGCAGCTCGGCGTGCGACTCGATCAATCGCCGGTAATCATGCGACTCGACGAGGCCGGCGGAAAGCTCGAAGGCCTGGGCCAGGCCGTCGCGGCGGTGGACCGCGCGGACGAGGATCTCGTCGCCGGATTCGGAGACGATCTCGGTGTCGAAGGGCTCGACCTCACCGGCGTCGCCGCTCAGCACCTCCTTCACCTCGGCCAGAGAGGTGACCCCCCGGTCGAGGATTTCGGACTCGCCGAGGAAACGCACCAGCTCGTGGCCGAAATCCGCCTGCAGCGAGTCGCCCCAGCCCTCGTGCTCCTTGAGGCGCCGGTTGAAGCGCTGCCAGCGCGAGGCCGTCAGCTTGTGGTCGGTGCCCTCCGCGTCGGTCAGCTCGACCTGCTCCAGCTTGTCGCGCAGCAGCAGCTCCTCCAGCTCCGACTCTTTCTCGACGTAGGTCTCCTGCTTGCCGTTCTTCAGCTTGTAGAGCGGCGGCTTGGCGATGTAGACGTAGCCGGCCTCGATCAGCTCCGGCATCTCGCGGTAGAGAAAGGTGAGCACGAGGGTGCGGATGTGGGCGCCGTCGACGTCGGCGTCGGTCATCAACACGACCTTGTGGTAGCGGGCATCCTTGACGTCGAACTCCTCGCGGATGCCGGTGCCCACGGCCGTGATCAGCGCCTGGATCTCCTGGTTGGAAAGGACCTTGTCGATCCTCGCCTTCTCGACGTTGATGATCTTGCCGCGCAGCGGCAGCACCGCCTGCGTATTGCGATCGCGGCCCTGCTTGGCCGAGCCGCCGGCGGAATCGCCCTCGACGATGAACAGCTCGGCCAGGGCCGGGTCGCGGACGGTGCAGTCGGCCAGCTTCCCCGGCAGGGTCGAATTCTCGAGCGCCGACTTGCGCCGGGTCAGGTCGCGGGCCTTGCGGGCGGCCTGCCGCGCCCGGGCCGCGTCGACCGCCTTGCCGACGATCCGTTTCGCCTCGCCGGGGTTCTCCTCGAAGAACTCGCCGAGCTTGCGGTTGACCGTCTCCTTGACCAGTCCCTCGACCGGCGGGTTGCCCAGCTTCGTCTTGGTCTGCCCCTCGAACTGCGGGTCGGCCAGCTTGACCGAGATCACCGCGGTCAGCCCCTCGCGGACGTCGTCGCCGGTGAGGTTCTCGTCTTTCTCTTTGAGCAGGCCCTTGCTGCGCGCGTAGGCGTTGAGCGTGCGGGTCAGCGCCGAGCGGAAGCCGGAGAGGTGGGAGCCGCCCTCGTGGGTGTTGATGTTGTTGGCGAAGCTGAAGACGGATTCCTGGTAGGAGGAATTCCACTGCATCGCCACCTCGACCTGGCCGTCCTCGGTCTCGCCCTCGAAGTAGACGGTCTTGCGGTGCAGAGCGTCCTTGTTCTCGTTGAGGTGGGCGACGAAGTCGACGATGCCGCCCTCGTAGTGGAAGGTGTCGGTCTGCCCGGCGCCGCGCTCGTCGACGAGCTCGATCTTGAGGCCGCGAGTGAGGAAGGCGGTCTCGCGCAGCCGCTCGGCGAGGGTCGCGTAGTCGAACTCGAGCTCGTCGAAGATCTCGGCGTCCGGAAGGAAGGTGATCGAGGTGCCGGTCGCCTTGGTCGCAGCGCCTGCGGAGAGGTCGCCCTGCGGCTTGCCGCGCTCGTAGTCCTGGGTGAAGATCGATCCGTCGCGGCTGATTTCGAGGTGGAGGCGCTCGGAGAGGGCGTTGACGACGGAGATGCCGACTCCATGCAGGCCGCCGGAGACCTTGTAGCCGCCGCCGTCGCCGAACTTGCCGCCCGCGTGCAGCGTCGTCAGCACGACCTCGGCTGCCGGTCGCTTCTCTTTCTTCAGTTCGTCGACCGGGATGCCGCGGCCGTTGTCGGTGACCGTGCAGCCGTTGTCGGGGTGCAGGACGACGCGGACTTCGTCGCAGTGACCGGCCAGCGCCTCGTCGACCGAGTTGTCGACGACCTCGTAGACCAGGTGGTGGAGTCCTCGGGGGCCGGTCGAGCCGATGTACATGCCGGGCCGCTTGCGTACGGCTTCCAGGCCCTCGAGGACGGTGATGTCCTTGGCGCCGTAGGAAGCTGAGCCGTCTTTTTTCGCCGCGGCCGGCTTTGTCGTGTCAGACAATTAGTCCCTTCCCGCTCTCATAGAAAACCCCGACCTCGTGGACTGTGCCGCCCAGGGTCGGGGCAGAAACGCAAGTTGACATAAGGATACCAGTTCGGGTCTCCCGACGACCCCCTGAGCCGTGCCAAAAGTCCTGCAAATCGCGGTAATTTAAATTACTTTCGGTCATCTTCCACACGGAACCGCAAACTCCGGGGCGCCTGCTCTCCGAGGCGCTCCTCGAGGCGCTCCAAGAGCTGCCCTTGCATCAAATCCAACTCCTGCGCCCAGACGGAATCCGAGCAGCTCACCACGGCCTCGCCCGCACGCTCGGAGACGGGGCTGGCGACGGCGGCGATCTGCTCCCCCACGGTCTCCGCCCAGGCGACCTGAAGCGCGGCGAGCGGCGTCTTCGGAGCCGCCCGGTCGAGAGCTGCGCGCAGCGCCGTTGCGGCCGGCCGGGGCGCTCGTCGCCGGCTCACGCTGCCGCGGCCTCGCTGACGACGAGCGGCATTCGCACGACGGATCCGCTTGCCCGGTCCGGCAGGGAGTCCATCGACGCCGCGGTGATCAGGGCCTGCCCTCCGGTCGCGAGCCGCTCGACCAGGCGCTCCCGGCGACCCGGATCCAGCTCGCTCATCACGTCGTCGAGCAACAGCAGCGGCACGACGCGGCGGGCCCGGAGGAGCGCGTCGCGCTCGGCGAAGAGAAGGGCGAGGAGCGCCGCTCGCTGCTGGCCCTGCGAGCCGTAGCGGCGCAGCGAGCGGCCGTCGCGGTCGATCTTCAGCTCGTCCAGGTGAGGGCCCCAGGAGCTGCGACCGAGGCGGATGTCGGCCTCGCGGCGCTCGGCCAGGCCGGCGCGGATCTCCTCGGCCGACCCCGTGGCGCGAGGCGCATACTCGATCGTCGCGGCCCCCTCCATCCCGAGCTCCTCCGCGGCGCTCGCAAAAGGCTCGGCCAGCTCGGAGACTGCCGCGGCGCGGGCGGCGACCAGCTCGGCGGCGGCGGCGGCCGTCGTCTCATCCCAGACGTCCAGGTCCCCGGGGGCCGCGCGGCCCGAGGCGATACGGGCAACCAGTGCGTTGCGCTGGGCGAGCACCTGTCCGAATCGCTTGCGCAGATCGGCGCGGGAGGGCCAGCGGGCGGCGAGGAAGCCGTCGAGGTGTGCTCGGCGTTCCGCCGGCGGGCCCTTGATCAGAGCGAGCCGGTCGGGAGCGAAGACGGCAACGGGGGGACGGCTGTGGGAGATCGTGGCCGGGTCGGCGGGGCCGCCGTCGAGCAGGTGCCGGCGGCCCTCGGCCCTGCTCACGGAGGCGAGGAGCCGCCGCTCGATGCCGTCGTCGTCGCGCACCGTCGCCTCGGCGCGGGCGAAGGACTCGCCGAACGGGATCAGGTCGCGCCGGTCGCCGGTCCGAAAGGAACGGCCGGTGAGGGCGAAGTAGAGGGCCTCGAGCAGATTCGTCTTGCCGATCCCGTTGGGTCCGACGAGGCTGACGATTCCCGGCCCGAACTCGACCCGCGCCTGAGCCAGGCTCCTCAGCGGCCTCGCTTCGACGGCCGTGACCAGCACCCGGCCGACCTCAGACGTTGAGGCGGATCGGCATCACCAGGTAGCGGAAGTCTTCGTTGTCGACCGGCTGGAGCAGTCCCGGCCGCAACGGCGAGATCAGGCGGAGCATCACCTCGTCACCCTCGACGCTTTCGATGCCCTCCCGCAGGAAATCCGGGTTGAAGCCGATCTCCAGCGGCTCGCCCTCGAAGGCCGCCGGCATCGTCTCTTCGGCATCGCCGACGTCGGGGGTCGAGGCCGCCACGGTCAGCTCGCCCGGGGAGAACGACAGTCTCAGCGGGGCATTGCGCTGGGCGAGCTGGCTGACGCGGCGGATCACGTCGAGCAGCTCGGGGCGCGGCAACCTGACGTCGTGCTCGTAGGACTCCGGCAGGAGCTGTCGAAAGTTGGGGAACTGGCCGTCGATCAGCCTCGTGTTGAGGAGGATCTCCCCTGCCTTGAAGACGGCCTGGTTGCGGAGAAGGGCCACCGAGACAGCACCGACGCCGTCGCTGGAGACGATGCGGCCGAGCTCGCGCAGGGCCCGGGCCGGGATGTTGGCCTGCAGCTCGCCGCCGATCTCCTGCTCGAGCTCGGTGCGCTTGACCGCAAGCCGGTAGGAGTCGGTCGCGACCATGGTCATCTCGGAGCCGCTGGCACTGACCAGGACCCCCGTCAGCACCGGCCGCATGTCGTCGCGGGATGCGGCGCCGGCGACGAGGTCGACGGCGGCCGCCAGCGCCGGGGCCGGGATCGTCAAGGGCTCGCCCTCCTCGTCCGGCAGCTTGGGGAAATCCTCGCTGGGGAGGGTCCTCAGATGGAAGCTGGAGCCGCCGCTGCGAATCTCGACGTCGCGCTCGCTCTCGCGCAGCTCGATCTCCACCGTCGGGTCGCCGAGAGAACGCGCGAGCTCGGCGATGAGGCGGCCGGGAAGGAGAACCGAGCCGGTTCCGTCCGCCTCCGCCGCCAGGTCGGTCTTCAGCCCCATCTCGAGATCGGTTGCGCAGAGGCTGACGCCGCCCTCCTCGACATCGACCAGGATTCCCGAGAGCGATTGGGTGGCGGCACGCGTGGAGACGGCGCGGGAGACGATTGAGAGCTTTGCGACCAGCTCGTCGCGTTTGGTTGTCAGCTTCAAGTGGTGGATGCCTTCTTGAGTTGGATTAGGGCTTGTTGAAAAGCGCGAGAACGAGAGCCATGCCGCTTCGGCAATGGCTTCGCGGGTTGTGGGCTGCTCTGTGGAAGGGCACTGATTCTTACACCGGCGTCGGCTGTCAGGCAGAGCCTGTGGAGTCGTGGTGGATTGCAGAGCGGAGCTGCTCGACCCGGGTGGCGAGTTGGGGGTCCTCGCTGCAGCGAGCCTCGATCCGGCGGATCGAGTTGAGCACGGTCGAGTGATCTCGCCCGCCGTAGAGCCGCCCGATCTGGGGAAGCGAGAGGTCGGTCAGCTCACGGGTGAGATAGATCGCGACCTGGCGCGCCCGCAGGGGGGTGGCGGCACGCGTGGAGCCGACGAGCTCGGCGCGGGAGATGCCGAATGCGGCCGAGACCCGTGCCTGGATCTCATCGACCGGGTTGGAGTCGCGCGAGCGCGACGTTCGGGGGATCACGGCGTCGACGAGCTCGGTGCTGACCGGCTTCGCGGTGAGCGAGGCGTGGGCGATCACACGGGTGAGCGCCCCGTGGAGCTGGCGCACGTTGGCGTCGATCCGCCGCGCAAGCTCGGTCAGGACGTCGCCTTCGGTGTCGACTCCGGCCTCGCGGACGAGGCGGCGCAGGACGGTGAGGCGCGTCGCCAGGTTGGGGGGCTCGACGGCGACCGTCAGACCCCACTCGAAACGATCGCGCAGTCGCGTCTCGAGGGTCGAGAGCTCGCTCGGGATGCGGTCTGCGGAGAGGACGATCTGGCTGCCGCCCTCGTAGAGCGCGTTGAAGGTGTGGAAGAACTCGTCCTCGGTGTGGCGCTTGCCCTCGAGGAACTGGACGTCGTCGACGAGCAGCACGTCGAGATCCCGGTACCGGCGCTTGAACCCCTCGGCGCCCTGCGTGCGCAGCGCGGCGACGAACTCGTTGGTGAAGCGCTCGGCGGTGGTGTAGCGAACCCCGAGGGTGGGCGCCGAGGCGCCGAGGTAGTTGGCGACCGCTACGAGGAGATGCGTCTTGCCGAGACCCGGAGGGCCATGGAGGAAGAGCGGGTTGTAGGCCTCCGACGGGGCCTCGGCGACGGCAAGGGCCGCGGCGTGGGCGACGCGATTGCCCTCGCCGATCACGAACCGGTCGAAGGTGTAGTTGAC
>DASUIY010000032.1:0-3279 GCA_036279555.1 Solirubrobacterales bacterium
AGCCGACCCGGGCGATGCGCTCCACTTCCGCCGCCGAGTACTCGCAGGTGTCATGCGCCGTGTCGCCGTCACGGCCGCTGTCGCCGAAGTAGATCCCGCCGGTGAGCTCGCGGACGACGAGCAGGTCGGTGCCGGCGATCACGTCGGGGCGCAGCGGGCTGGCGCCGGCGAGCGCCGGGCTGGGCCGCACCGGGCGCAGGTTGGCGTAGAGGCCCATTCCCTTGCGCAGCCCGAGCAGGCCCTGCTCGGGCCGGGGGGCGCCGGGGTCGGTCGTGTCCCATTTCGGCCCGCCGACGGCGCCGAGCAGAACGGCGTCGGCGGCCCTGCAGGCGTCGAGGACCTCGCCGGTGAGCGCGGTGCCGTGAGCGTCGATCGAGCAGCCGCCCATCGGGTGCTCGGAGAACTCGAACTCGCCAAGCGCCTCCAGCAGCCGCCGCGCGGCGCCGACGATCTCGGGGCCGATCCCGTCTCCGGGCAGGAGGGCTATGCGCGGGGCGTCGGGCATGCGGCGCGCACTCTATGCGGCCTGGGCGGGAACGCGTGCCTCGATGTTGAGGCGGACGTACTCGAGGGTGAGCGGTTGCCGCGACTCGGCAAGGACCGCCTCCGCGAACGGCCGGCGAAGCCCCTCCGGCAGCTGCGCGAGGTGCGGGACCATGGTCGCGGTCATCGTGAACCCGAGCGGATCGTCCGGGGTTACCGGCTTGGGCTCGAGCCAGCAGCGGGCCTCGGCGAAGCCGGCCGCCGTGAGCCTCGCCTCGGTCTCCTGCGGGCCGGCGAAGTTCCACATCCCCGTCATCTCGCCGAGGTACGGGGCGAACCCGGGGCGCTGGGCGACCTTCGCGATAGCCGCCGCGTGCTCGGCGACGTTGCCCTGTCCGCCGCACTGGGCGACGAGCCTCCCCCCTGGGCGCAGCGCCGCCCGCAGGCGCCGGAAGAGGCGATCGTGGTCGAGGATCCAGTGGAAGGTCGCGGTCGAGAAGACGAGGTCCACGGGCTCGTCGACCGCCAGCTCGGCGAGGTCGGCGACGAGATACCCGGTCCGCTCTCCGAGCCGCTCCCTGGCTTTGGCGATCATCGCCTCGGAGCCGTCGACGGCGAGCACGCTGCCACCGGACAGGCGCCCGGCCAGCTCCGCCGTGACCCGACCCGAGCCACAACCCGCGTCGAGTGCGTCCTCGTCTCCGCGCAGCTCGAGCCGTTCCAGCACCTCCATCCCCCAGGCGAACTGGGGGTCGGAGATCGCGTCGTAGGTCTCCGCGTCCCACTCCCCGGGGCCGGAGCTCATCGGACCGCCACCCGCGCCCTCAGAGGCTCGTCGTCACCGGGCCGTGCGCCGCCCCGGACTGCTCGAAAGCGTCGATCGCGGCGGCGTTCTCGAGGGTGATGCCGATGTCGTCGAGGCCGTTCAGCAGCCGGTGCTTGACGTCGGGCTCGATCTGGAACTCGAAGACACCGGCGGCGCAGTTGATCGTCTCGTCGTCGACGTCGATCCGGGCCTCCCCCGCCTCGGCGACCGCCCGGCAGTGCTCCTCGTCGAGGATCGCCGGCAGCAGCCCGATCTTGGTGCAGTTCGAGTAGAAGATGTCGGCGAAGGACGGCGCGACGATCGCCTGGAAGCCGAAGTCCTCCAGCGCCCAGGGCGCGTGCTCGCGCGAGGAGCCGCAGCCGAAGTTGCGCCCGGTAACCAGGATCGGGTTCGGCTCCAGCTCGATCTCGCCGGAGCGGATCCAGTCGTAGAAGAGGAACTCGCCGAAGCCGGTCCGCTCGACCCGCTTGAGGAACTGCTTGGGGATGATCTGGTCGGTGTCGACGTCGGCGCGGTCCAGCACCGACACCCTGCCCTCGATCACGTCTATCGGCCTCATCTTTAGCTCCAATCCCTGATGTCGACGAAGTGTCCCTCGATCGCGGCTGCTGCCGCCATCCTCGGGCTGACCAGGTGCGTGCGCCCACCCTTGCCCTGGCGTCCCTCGAAGTTGCGATTCGAGGTCGAGGCGCAGCGCTCGCCCTCGGCCAGAGTGTCGGGGTTCATGCCCAGGCACATCGAGCAGCCGGCCTCGCGCCAGTCGAAGCCGGCCGAGCGGAAGACCTCGTGCAAGCCCTCGGCCTCCGCGGTCGCCTTCACCTGCTGGGACCCGGGCACCACCATCGCCCGCACCGAGTCTGCGACCTTGCGGCCGTCGACGATCTCGGCCGCCTCGCGCAGGTCCTCGATCCTGGAGTTGGTGCAGGAGCCGATGAAGACGCGTTCGGGCGCGACCTCGGTCATCGGCGTGCCGGCCTCCAGGCCCATGTAGGCGAGGGCGCGTTCGGCCGACTCGCGGTCGGCGGGAGAGTCCATCGCGGCCGGGTCGGGAACCGAGTCGGTCACCTCGACGACCATCCCCGGCGTGGTGCCCCAGGTGACCATCGGCGAGATCTCGCCGGCGTCGATCTCGACCTCGGTGTCGAAGGCCGCGCCGGGGTCGGTCTGCAGCTGGCGCCAGCGCGAGACGGCGGCGTCGAAGTCCTGCGGCGCCGCCGGCTTGCCGCGCACCCACTCGAAGGTGGTCTCGTCGGGTGCGATCATGCCGGCCCGGCCGCCGCCCTCGATCGTCATGTTGCAGACGGTCATCCGTCCCGGCATCGAGAGCGACTCGATCGCCGGCCCGGCGTACTCGACCGCGTGGCCGACCATGCCGCCGGTGCCGAGGCGGCCGATCGTCGCCAGGATCAGATCCTTGGGGGTGACGCCCGCGCCCAGCTCGCCGCCGTAGAGGATCCGCATCGTCTTCGGTCGCTTCTGCACCAGGCACTGGGTGGCAAGCACGTGCTCGACCTCGGAGGTGCCGATCCCGAAGGCAAGCGCGCCGAAGGCGCCGTGGGTGGAGGTGTGGCTGTCGCCGCAGACGATCGTCATCCCCGGCTGGGTCACGCCTAGCTCGGGGCCGATCACGTGGACGATCCCCTGGCGCTCGGAGCCCAGCGAGTAGATCGGGATGCCGAACTCCTCGCAGTTGCGCTCCAGGGTCTCGACCTGGACCCGCGAGAGCTCGTCGGCGATCAGCCGCGCCGCCATCGTCCCGTCGGTGGGCACGTTGTGGTCGGCCGTGGCGATCGTCTTGTCGGGCCGGCGCACCGGGCGGCCGGCCAGCCGAAGGCCGTCGAAGGCCTGCGGCGAGGTGACCTCGTGGACCAGGTGCAGGTCGATGTAGATCAGTCCCGGCGCTACCTCGTGCGCCTCCCAGATCTTGTCGAACATCGTCTTGGGCATTGCTCAGCTCCTTCTCAGGCCGG
>DASUIY010000033.1:0-3649 GCA_036279555.1 Solirubrobacterales bacterium
CAGACACGTCTCGGGGGCAGATAGCCTCCGAGGCCGATGGCGAATCGCGACGGAAACCGCCCCGCCGAGGCTGCAGACGTGCTGACGATCTTCGGCATCACCGGCGACCTGGCGAAGAAAATGACCTTCCGGGCGCTCTACAAGCTCGAGGAGCGCGGCAAGCTCGAGTGCCCGATCGTCGGGGTGGCGATAGACGAGTGGTCGGTCGACCAGCTCCGCGAGCACGCCCGCGAGGCGATCGCCACCACGGTGGAGGACCCCGACGAGGACGTCTTCGGCCGGCTCGCCGCCCGCTTCTCCTACGTCCAGGGCGACTACGCCGACCCCGAGACCTTCGAACGGGTCGCCGCGGCGATGGGGAGCGCCAAGCGACCCGTCTTCTACCTCGAGATCCCACCCTCCCTGTTCTCGACCGTGGTCAAGGGACTCGGCGACACCGGGCTCACCGAGAACGCCCACGTCGTGATCGAGAAGCCGTTCGGCCACGACCTCGAGTCGGCTCGGGCTCTCAACGCCGTCCTCTGCGAAGTCCTCGACGAGCATCAGATCCTCCGCATCGACCATTACCTCGGCAAGGAGCCGGTGATGGACATCGCCTACCTGCGCTTCGCCAACTCGGTGCTGGAGCCGGTCTGGAACAAAGAGCACGTCTCCCACGTGCAGATGACGATCGCCGAGGACTTCGGCGTCGACGACCGCGGCCGCTTCTACGACGCGGTCGGTGCGATGCGGGACGTGATCCAGAACCATGCGTTGCAGGTGCTTGCCCTGGTCGCGATGGGACCGCCGACCGGCAACCAGCCCGACTCGATCCGCGACAAGAAGCTGGAACTCTTCAAGGCGACCCGAACGGCGGAACCGGAGCGCTACGTGCGGGGCCAGTACGACGGCTTCCTCGACGTCACCGACGTCGCCCCCGACTCCACCACCGAGACCTTCGCCGCGGTCGAGCTGGCAATCGACAACTGGCGCTGGAGCGGCGTGCCCTTCTTCATCCGCGCCGGCAAGAACCTGCCGGTGAAGTCCTCCGAGGTGACCGTGGTCTTCAAGCGCCCGCCGAAGCTGGGAGTCGGGCCGGACAAGCGACCGGACCCCAACCGGATGACGGTGCGGATCGAGCCCACCCCCGGCGCGCGCATGCGCCTCTTCGCCAAGCAGGCGGGCGAGGAGGCCTACGAGCCCGCCGACCTCGAGGTCCTCTTCGAGAAAGTCCCGGGTGCGGAGCCGGAGCCCTACGAGCGGCTCCTCGGCGACGCGATCGCGGGCCGCCACCAGCTCTTCACCCGCCAGGACACGGTCGAAGAGACCTGGCGGATCGTGCAGCCCCTGCTAGACGAACCGGGGCCCGTGCACCCTTACGCACCGGGGACCTGGGGGCCCCCGGAGGCCGAGAAGCTGACCCGCGGCATCTGCCAGTGGTCGGAGCCCTGGCTGCCGTAAGACAGCCAGGGCCACATGTCACTTTCGGCCTGAGCGTCTCGTCAGGCCCTCCAGAACCACCTCCACCGGCGAGCGATGCTTGCCGTTGCCGACCGCCTCGCGGGTCTGCTGCAGCTCTGTCGCAAGCCGGCCCATCTGGGCGCCGAAGCTTCCGACCTCCTTCGCCGCCCTGGCGAGGTCCTGCGAGCGGACCTTGACCTGGGGACGGCGCGAGAGTGCCCTTGCGGCAGGCCCGTTGCGGCGGGCCTGGCGAGCACCGAGCACGAGCCCTCCGGCCGCACCGGCAAGCGCCGCACCGCCGGCCATCAGCGGCACCTTCGCCTTGCTCACCGCACCGCCGACCGCGTGGCCGGCGTCCTTTGCGGTCTCCTCGACCGCGTGCTTGGCGGTGTCGATCCGTCCAGACCCGTTCGACGACGCTTTGCTGCGGCTCGACGACGCTTTGCTGCGACTTCCGGAACGCGAGGTGCTCGCCGCTGTTTTGCGCGATTTCGCCGCAGGCGATTTGCTCGCTTTGCGGGTCGAGCCGCGCGAGCGCGGTTTGGGTTTCTGGCGTGCTTTCGTTTTCTCAGCCATCTCTCTCCTCCTAGTTGTTCCTTTCGAGCTCCCGCTCGCGCTTCTCGGCGCGCTCCTCGTCGAGCTCAGCCTCGACCTGCGCCCGCTTCGCCTGCTCCTCGGCGACCGCGGCCTCGGTGCGCCGCTCCTCCGCCCTCTCGCGATGGTGGCGCGCGTCGTCACGAGTCGCGTCGGACTGCATGTGGCCGAGCTCGCGGCGGCTGCGGGCGCGCCGGGCAACCGAGACCACAATCGCGAGGACGATCAGAGCGACGATGACTATGGCGACGATTGCAAGGGTTGACATCGCTGCCTCCTTTTACATTGAGGGACTCTCCTAAGTGCCCTGTGAGCGGGAATCGAAACCGGCACGGTCTTTCCGCAAAGTCGTCAGGCACGGCCGCGCGACATCCACCCGGGCGCATAGCCTCGTTGGATGCTCACAGTCGGCACACGCGCGGACGAGCTGCTGGCCAAGCTCGACTTCGCCAGCTGGCGCCCGGGACAGCGGGAGGCGGTGAAGGCGGCGCTGGAAGGCCGGGACTCGCTGATCGTGATGCCGACCGGCGGCGGCAAGAGCCTCTGCTACCAGCTGCCGGGGCTGGCCACCGAGGACCTGACGATCGTGGTCAGCCCGCTGATCGCGCTGATCAACGACCAGTGGCAGCGACTGACCGCGGCCGGGCACCCGGTGGCGATGATCTCCTCGGGGATGAGCGCCGGGGCGGCGCGGGCGGCGCTCGAGGAGGTCCGCAGCGGCGCGGCGCGGATCGTCTACTGCTCGCCGGAGCGCTTCGCCTCGACCGTGTTCCTCGACGCGCTCGCGCAGCGGCGAATCGACCTGCTCGCCGTCGACGAGGCGCACTGCGTCTCGGAGTGGGGTCACGACTTCCGCCCCGATTACCTGCGCCTGCCCGAGATCGCCGAGCGGCTCGGCCGCCCGACCGTGATGGCCTGCACGGCGACGGCGACGAAGGCCGTCGCGGCCGAGATCGTCTCCCGCTTCGGTTTGCGCGAGCCGCTCCAGGTGCGCTCCGGGTTCGACCGGCCCAACCTCTCCTTCGACGTCGTGCCGCTGGAGGGCAAGGGCTCCAAGGCACGCCGCCTGGCCCTGCTCGAGGCGGGGCTGTCCGACCCGGCGAACCGGCCGGCGATCGTCTACTGCGGCACCCGGCGCGACACCGACGAGCTGGCCCAGCATCTGCGCGACAGGGGGCTGCGGGCGCTTGCCTACCACGCCGGGATCGAGGCCGAGGGCCGCAGCGCCGCCCAGGCGAGCTTCATGAGGGGCGAGGCCGAGATCGTCGTCGCCACCAATGCCTTCGGCATGGGCGTCGACAAGGCCGACGTGCGCTCGGTCTGGCACATGACGATCCCGACCAGCCTCGAGGCCTACTACCAGGAGGCGGGGAGGGCGGGACGCGACGGGCTGCCGGCGCGGGCGGCGCTCCTCGCGATGAAAGCGGACCTGGGCCGGCTGGTTCGCTTCAACGAACAGCGCAGCGGCGACCCCGAGCTGGCGATCGCGCGCGAGCGCGGCTGGCGCGACTACCGCACGATCAAGTCGTTCGTCTACTCCGAGCGCTGCCGGCGGCGCAGCGTCCTCGACCACTTCGGCGACCGTGAGGCGGGCCGTCCGCTGGATCGCTGTTGC